>JAYSYV010001388.1:0-9520 GCA_043727245.1 Chloroflexota bacterium
TTAACATCAGTGATGTGGCTTGTGATATTTGTATCAATATTGAGCGAGCCTGGCTTCGACCCGGTTTTAGTGGTCCCCAGGTAGGAACTTAGCTGTTCGAAGGTAAGGCCTTTTTGGATGACCTGCTCAATTAAATTGGTACGCTCGGATTGGTCTTTGATTTGCTGCAGGAGTCGGGCATGGCTGAGAGTTTCCGGCTTTTGCTCCACCAGTTGTTTTACGTCCTGGGGTGAGTGGTAAAGGGCGAGCCTTGGCTGCACCCAGCCCCGTTTTTTGCCGACTGCTACCGCTATTTGTTCAATTGACATGTTCTGGTCAGTGTAGAGGTGTCCCACGATATTGGCTTCACCAAGGGGTGTTAAATCTTCACGGGAGAAGTTCTCGCTAGCCATAAGCTGGGCCATTTGCAGGTCGGTCAACTCCATGACCTTGACCGGTAAGGTCCTAAGCCCGGCTCTCAGGGCAGCTTCCCGGCGGCGATGGCCGTAGGCTATCTCATATTGCTCAGGAGTATTGCGTCGGGGGCGGGCGAGTAAAGCGCCATAGAAACCGTTCTGGCGAATAGAACCGACCAGGTCTTCCAGGGCTTCTTCATCAATTACCGGCCGGGCCAGGTGCTGAAAGGGATTATCATGGAGGCGTTCAATGTCTATTTCCTGGACCAGAAGCTGCTCCGCCGCCTGTTCAATTTTCTCTCGCACCGGATTAGGTAAATCTCCTATAACTCCGGCCGTACCACTGGATTTACTGGTGCGCTGTTTACTGAGTGGACCTGTAAATTGATTCTTTGCTGGCATGTATATGCAACTCCCCGAATAAATTAATTCTATAATTCCTGGCCTACCGGCTGGAGAGGCCCATGTGGGCGGCAACTTCCAGGGCCAGGGCCCGGTAATCGGCGGCAACACCACTATCGGCAGCGTATAGCGGTAAAGGGGTTTCCAGGGCAGCCGCTTCGCGAGCCAGGGTGGAGCGCCTGATTTCGCTTTTAAAAAGGCGGTCGCCAAAGCGCTGCTCGGCTTCTTCTCTTACCCCCTGCATGATTTTAGTACGGTCCGACATGGTAAGAAACACCCCCAGAAATTCGCTGGGCAGGTTATAGATGCTGGCGTTATCAGTTGCCAGGGCAAGTAAGGTGTCTACCGAGCGGAGGGCCCAGGGCCCATCTACCGGTACCAGAAAGTAATCAGAGGCGTTTAGAACGTTTACTGCGAATTTCCCCAGGTTAGGCGGGCTATCCAGAATTATCAAGTCCCACCGCAAACGGGCTTTTTCCAGAGAACGCCTGAGCCGGAGGTCGCAACCGGTCATGCCGGGTAGGTTAATTTCAACAGCGGCCAGGTCAACTGATGCGGGCACCAGGTGAACCCCGGCAAAGCGGGTCGGGATGGCAATCTCATGGGCCGCGGCTTTTCCAAGATATAGATCGGAAGCAGTACCCGGCACATTCTCATCGCGTAAAACATCTATTCCAAACTGGAGACTGAGATGAGCTTGCGGGTCGCTATCGATAGCCAGCACTCTTTTCCCTTGCTGGCCGAAAAGTACGGCCAGGGCGGCCGAAGTAGTGGATTTAGCGGCTCCCCCCTTCTGGTTACTTAAACCCAGGGTTTTACCCGCTATTAAAGCTGAATTCATTGATCAAACTCCTTATTTCCAGGTATTAATGCTGGTAAATCACCTATTTATTTAATTATAGCATGGAAATACTGGTATTTCTGTCGGAAATTAACGGGTTATAGAATAATAGGATGATGAAGGTATCCGGTGAAGAACATGTGGAAAACTATTATTCAAAAGGTCCATTTTGCTGGTTCTTATTACAGTATCCTCTCAAAAAGTCGCGGTTGAACATTTGAACTACTATATAACAGGATCAAATTGCCTACATGAATCAGTTTTACCAGGGTTTTGAATAATAAAATTAGGGTATCCTCTCAAAAATCCGGGGTAATTAAAGAGTAGACGAAATATCCTGGCTATATAGTTATTGTAAAAAGGTGAAGGTAGAAAACCAATTGAATTTTGAGCAAGGAGAGAAGAAGGTAATTTGGCTTAACCAGTTCCAAACCTTTGCCAGGATTGGCCCAAGTTTAAGCCAGCCGCCTTTTGTCTGATTAAGTGGGCTAAACTCGGCAACTTATCTTGACCGCTCACCCGGTCATACAGGTAGCGGTAAATATTGACGCCTAACTTCTTGGCTGTTTCGACCAGGCTCTGGAAAGTATCCCAGGCTAATAGCCCTTCGGCTTTACAGGCTTGCAAACTTACGTCCCGTTTACGCACTCTTTGCCTGGCCCCTAACTCCGCCGGGTTGTTGTGCAGGGCTATCTCAGGATGAACTAACACGGCTAAAAGCTCTTTCTTCTTGGCGTAAGTAAGCGCTTTACGTTCGTCCAATTGCTCATAGCCGCTCGGCACCTTAAAAATACGCTCAAACCTTTTAGTGAGCCGGTCAGCTTCAGCGTCACTCGGCTTTAAGCGGTAAACTAACAATTCGCGGTAATAGTCCCAGAGTTGGGTAGTAAACTCACTGTAGCGCCGTTTGGCATAGCCGGTCTGAGGCAGCAACTTCTTGTAATGGCGGGCCTCGTGCAACCAACATAGGGCTAACTCACTGGTTAGGCCGTTGAACACAGGCGCATCGTCACACACTAAAAGTTGAACCACCGGGTAGTCGAGGCGGGAGTGGTAACTGGTAATAGCCAGCCCATCTTTAATCAGTTTGGTTGAGTGCGGCTTTAATTTGGGCAGGTACTTTGCCAGAAGTTGGTCAAGTTCAGCTTCGTTCCAATCTTGCCCCTCGGGTAGCTCTACTAACTGCTTACGCCATTTGGCCGCCACTCCCGCTTCTTCTAATAGAGTAAGGGCACTCTGGTCCAGGCGGAACAAGGGGGTCACTCCGCCCAGCAAGACTTTGATTAGGCTCAAACGATCTTTAGAAGGTAGGGTGGTATAGGCCGTATAGAGCGGATTGCACAGGATATGGCAGTGCTGGGTCTGGCCAAACAAAGTAGTGGCGGTACTGTCCAGATGCTGCCAGGGACTGGAAGCGATACCAGCCTTAACTACTTCGGCTTTCTCGGCGTGGAACATCTCCTGATCTTTGATAAGCCAATCGCTAAGCTGACCGGCACTGACCTCGAGGCCGACCGTATGCAGGAATTCGAGCAGTTTAGGTTCACTCATCCCACCAGCAAAGTAAAGGTTGAGGACCCAGGCTTTGACACCAGGCCCAAACTGACCCACGTAGCCCTGGGGCAATGCGGCAGTGTAAGTTAGTCGTTGAGACGACGAGTAAAACTTCTCTTTGCGAAAGAGGATGGTTTCGGTTTGGAAAAGAACGTCCTGGACAATGACTTCTTCGTGACCCTTGAACACCGCATCCTGGGGCAGACTTTGGCGGTCCACTTGCAGGATTTCAGTCCGGTCAATGGTAAGGCGGGCGTTTTTAGGCTCTTTCTTAGGCGGTCGGGTATAGCCAGGGACAACCTCACTCCGCTCTTTTTCGGAAGAAACAGGAGCCTGGTTTTTAGCTGATTTGAAAGGAGGACGGCCCTGGCCGCCTTTAAGGCTCGTAATTTCGTTTTTAAGGCGCAGGTTTTCCTCTTTAAGCCGGGTATTGTCGGACAGGGCTTTCTCAAGCAGATTGATCAAGGCCACAAACTGCTGGCGGAGGAGCGCGTCATCTATTTGAGAGGGGTCTAGTTCATCTAACATTCAAGCATTATATACGATGTTTGTACTCTGGGATAGCCCCGACTTTTTGAGAGGATACCTTTCTTTATTAAGGAAGAACCGGCTCCGCCCTATTATTTATCGGCCAAATGAGGCGAAGCTACTTATTATAGCGGCTGCTACGCTACATCACGCCATAAGTCTTGAAAGCTTCGACCGTGCTCATACCATTTTCGATAGCTTTTTTAACCTGGCTTTCCTTTTGCACTTTTTCAAGGGCACGGCGAATACATTCTTCTTCGGCGGCACGGGGGATAATTACAACCCCATCCAGGTCGCCATAAACAATATCGCCCGGCCGGATGGCTACCCCTTCGATTTCCAGCGGCACCCTGTAATCCACCACCTTGCCGCGCGGCCCCTGGTCCTGGGCATAGCGGCCCCAGGAAAAGGTTGGAAAGTTTAGATCCAGGATCCGGGCCGTATCGCGCGAATAACCGTTCAACACCGCCCCGGTGGCTCCCAGGTGGTCGGCCCGGGTTGACATCAATTCTCCCCACAGGGCATAGCGCGGCGAACCGCCGTTTGCCAGGTAAATTTCGTTAGGAAGCAGGTTGTCCAGGGCTTCCAGCATCAGGCCAAAAGGTCGGCGCGAAAGCGGAGTCTGGCCGGTACTGCCGTCTTCCTCGCCATACTGGAAATAATCTGCTTCCAGCACCGGCATGGCCCGCCCGGCCAGAATCATATCGTCCCGCAGAGGTTTAATGGCCGGCGGCAGGAACTGGTGCAGCAGTCCCATTGTATCCAATATGTCCCCGATTACCGCCGAGAATAATTCGCGGCGCATCAGGTTAAAAAGCTGGTTATCGTCGGACCAGAGCATCAGGTTTCTCCTGTACTTATAAGCCTCTAGGCACTATGGGCGTCTTGTTCTTTAAGCGAGGCCCGGTAAAGGTCATCCAGCCGGGCCAGCGGTTTCTCAGGCTCCTGGCCCTCACGCAGAAATTCATGGATTATCAGGCCGGCGTGGTCCTGCAGTTCCATATAACCCTTATAACGCGGGCGCAGGTAGCTTTTGTCGAGAGTTTCCAGGGTGTCCAGGAAGTAATTACTGGCGGCGGCGTTATTACTGGCATCGGTCCAGGCCTGACGGTAGCCGGGCTGCCCGCCGCAGGCAAAATAGGTCGTCCGCTGAGTGGCCCCGGCGGCCGTAAATTCAGCATAGGCCGCCGCTTCTTTCGGATGGGCTGTTCGGCTCGAAATAGCCAGGCCGGTTCCGCCCAGAATTCCCCCGGCACAACCGCCGGAGCCGTTGGCCGGAATATTGGTAAATTTAACCAGGTTCGGTCTGAAACCGGGCCGGGCGTAATTGGAATAACCAAACAGCAGCGGGCAGTAAACCAAGTCCCCGGCCGTACTCATTCTTTCTAGCAGTTTGATAGGGTTCCATCCCAGGGATCCGGGATGCGAAAGCTCGCGCAGAGCCGCCAGGGTCTCCAGCGCATAGCGGCCAACTGCCCGGCTAACGGCATAATCCGGGCCGGCGAAGGGGGCTTCCCCGGCATTAGCGCAAATGCTCAAAAAGCTCATCAAGGAATCGACCGGGATCAGGGGAACCGCTATTGCGCCCGCCCCGCGCTGCTTCAAACGCCGGCCTAACCTCAGGGTCTCATCCCAGGTCGCCGGAACCGGTTCGCCCAGGTTTTCCAGCAGGTCCGGCCGGTAGGTGCTGACGTGCGAGGCCGCGTCAACCGCCAGTGCCCACTGGTGGCCCCCGAAACAATAACTTTCGTGGCTGGCGCCCACACTGTTAGCCGCCTGGTCTGCCAGGAAAGCCGGCTCCAGAAGCTCATCCAGCGGCAGCAAACAGCGGTCGGAAGCCGCAAAACCCATAAAAGGATGGTCGATTATCAGCAGGTCAAACTTTTCGGCTAACTTTTCGATAGGCTGGTCGGCAAACTGCTGTAATGAGCGAGCCTCCCACCGGATAGTGATCTCAGGGGTAAGGGCCGTAAAAGCTTCGGCGGTAGCGATCAGGGGGGCAAATCCGCGGGTATGGTTCCAGGTAATACCTCGTAACTCAATCGTCATAACGAGTTAAATGCCTTTCTTCACTTGATAAAAGCCGCCAATCGCCGGCAGTGTTTTTAATAGTTCCGGCCTGCCGGGTTCGTCTGTTGACATAACTAACCCTGCGGGCCAGTTGGCTTGAAAGCGACAAGTACGGCTTCCTCGCAATCTAAAAGTTCAGTTATAAAAGGATAGCGTTCTTTACCCGCCACAAATTCCAGCCGACGCAGGCCAAATGGATCAATTTCACCCCGCAAGATATTAAGTTCCTCCCGGGTGGGCGGTTCCGTTACAGTGTGGGGTGTTGTCGGCAGCCGTAAAGGGAAGCCGGTAGCCGTCTGCACCTGTTCCAGCGACACGCCGGGGTGCAGCGAAACAAGTTCAAGCTCGCGGAAGGCCGGGTCAAGCTGGAAGACTGCCAGGTCAGTTACCAGGCGCACATAGCCGGGAGCCAGCCCGGCGGCCTGGCGTTCACTCTCGTCCAGCAAACCCCGGCCGGCGCTGGCATAATCTACCCGATCCACCAGTGTACGCGGCGAATGGCGGGTCAGATAAAGCAAAAAGTTATGGTGGAAATTAGCTACATCGGCCATACCCCCCTGGCCGGGTAAGCGCAGCGGTACCCGTTCCGACCGGGCGATTTCTATATTATTAGCTCTGCCGTAGCGGTCTATTTGCCCGGCGCTCACTACTTCATGGGTAACAAAACCGGGCTGGTAGAACCAGTGGTAAGTGTCGTCCCCGCCGCAGTGCAATACGGCAGTCTGAAAGTCCAGTACTTCGGACAGCGTCAGGTTCATCGGCCGGATGGCAATATCGACTAACCCGCTGCTCATGGTGGTGATTAACATGCGAGGGGCATAAAGCCGTTTAGCCAGCAGGTAAGAAACCATCGCCAGTGGTGAAACCGCCCCGGCGGCGCAGATACTGTCATTGGTGTAGTGCCGGGCCAGCGTTACCACCATTTGCTCATCGACGGTCGGTGGGGCCGCAAGATCCGCCTTGATAGCTGAAGGCCGACTTCCTTCGATATAAGTACGGGCCGGAATGCCGGCCGCTCGGCGGACAAACTCCTCCCGGGCAGGCGAGAGCGCGGGCCAACTGGCCGGAACATAGCGGGTTGCTTCCAGCAGCGCCCGGTAATCGGTTACATAGTAGGGCAGGCAGGAGGCGGGATAAGCTCCCATCGGAACTACCGCGATAGCGGTGATCAATGCGCGGGAGATGATAAAGGAGCGCGGGCCGCTCTGGAAAGTCCCGTCCGGAACGATTTCTTCGACCGTTACCAGTACTCGGCGGGCCGCGCCCACCAGGCTAAAGTCGAGGCCGCGGGCACCCTGGATTTCCACGTTGCCGGACTGGTCGGCGCGCTGGGCGTGCAGCAGGCAAACATCCAGGTGCAAGGCGCGGGCGGCGCCGACCTCGGCCCCGCTGACCGGGTCAGAATAAGACTTTGCGAACCCGGCCCGTTCCATAATCTCCGAACCTGACGGCAACTGGAAAGGCAAAGAAGCCAGGTTCTGCCGGGCAGCGGTGAAGCCCTGGATCATCCCCAGGGCGGTCCATTCTTCCACCTCGACTGTTTTATCTTCCAGGGCTTTTCTAAATAAGGGGGCCAGGCCGAAAATATCCAGGCTTGAAAAGCAGAATACTACCTTTTTGACCGCTCCGGCGGCCAGCAGTAATTCCAGCGGCAGGCCGCCGCCCCAGCTAATATAATCCAGGTCCCGGTGGCCCTGCTCGATCAGGGTCTGTAGCAGAACCAGCGGCAGGCGAGCGAAATGCAAACCTCCCACTCCGATCGCCTGCCCATCTTCCACCAGGGCCGCCAGTTCCCGGACAGCTAGAAAAGCAGGAGTGTTGCCCGAAGCCGCAGGTGGCTGTCCCGGCCCCGGTTTTGCTGGCGGGTTCATGACGCGGGGGTACCTATAACCTGCCGTGCCATCAAATCCCGGATATCCTCCTCGCTGTAGCCGCCGAACTCTTTAAGTATTTCCTGGCCGTGTTCGCCCAGCAGGGGGGCCGGGCGGAGGATTTCGCCCGGAGTGCCGCTAAACTTGACCGGAATGCCGAGCGTCCGGATGGTCCCCGCGGTCGAATGCTCATAGCTGACAATCATCTCGTTTTCAGCTACCTGCGGATCGTTCTCCACGTCCGCGAAAGTATACAGCGGCGCAACCCAGATATCTTCGGCCAGCAGCAGTTCCAGCCACTCGTCGGTGGTGCGGGTCTTAAAGGCCCGGGCAAAATCCCGCCGGATGTCATCGCGGCCTTCCATCTGGTTCTTGGAGTCAATGTGTTCGTAGCCCGACACCCCGATCAGGCGGGCCAACTGGTTGACCTGGTTCATCGCAATAGCCAGCCAGCCATCGGAGGTCTGGTACATACCATAAGGCGCGCCCAGGTAGGGGCAGGGAATGCCGGTTTCGCTGCGTTCCTGCCAGCCTGCTCCGTTCAGGTAAGCCGTTAGTTCCTGGATCATCATTACCAGCAGGGAATTATACAGGTTAACATCGACGCGCTGGCCGCACCCGGTTTTTTCCCGGCTATAAAGCGCGGCCAGGATGCCGTAAACGATGTTATGGCTGGCTACCAGGTCGGCGATACCGATAGCGGCGGGGGTGGGCGGGTCATCCTTGCGGCCACTTAAATTGGGGTAAGCGGTCATGGCCTGGATCAGCAAGTCCTGTCCCGGGCGGGTAACGTACGGCCCGGTTTGCCCAAACCCTGAGCTGGCACAATAAATTAACCGCGGGTTAATCTCTTTCAGCACTTTGTAGCCGAGGCCCAGGCGGTCCATTACGCCCGGCCTGAAGTTTTCCACCACCACGTCGGCTTTAGCAATCAAACGTTGGACCACCTCCTGGCCACCCGGCCTTTTAAGGTCGATACTGATACTGCGCTTGTTGCGGTTGAATGAAAGGAAAGAAGCGCTTTCGCCGGCCGGGTAAAGATTGCCCATCGCGAAGTGCCGCATCCAGTCGCCGGTCGGTGGTTCGATCTTGATGATCTCGGCGCCCATATCGCCCAGGATCTGGGTCGCAAATGGCCCCTGGGCTAGCTGGCTCAAGTCGGCTACAACAACGCCGGTTAATGGTCCGCTCATGAATGTTACTCCTGCCCCGGTACTTTGCTACAGGGGTTTATAAAATAAGTTGGGAAAGTTAAGCCCAACCGCGAAAATAAAATAGTAAATAAATGCCGCCGGCCTTAAGCCGGCCCACCGGCTAAAAAAGGGCCGAGAGCAGCCCACCGTCAACCTGATAGCAGCCGCCGGTACAGAACGAACTATCATCACTGGCCAGGAAGAGTACCAGTTTTGCAACTTCTTCCGGCCTGCCAACCCGGCCCAGCGGGTGTAATTTGCCCCAATCGGTAATCGCGGCCGGCGGGTTATCCGGCGAGAAAGTGTTGGCGGCATCATCCAGCATGGGAGTATGGATTGAGCCTGGCGCAATACAGTTGCAGCGGATGTTCTCTTTGGCATGGTCCAGGGCTACCGTCTTGGTAAAACTGACAATAGCACCCTTGGAAGCGGAATAGGCCGCGACAGTTTCTTGCGAGGCAAATGCCTGGACCGAGGCAGTATTAACAATCGAACCCCCGCCCCGCTTGCGCATTTCGGGAATTACATATTTACAGGTCAAAAACGACCCTTTTAGATTGATGCCGATAATCCAGTCCCAATCTTCTTCCGGCTGGTCGACAACTGTGCCGTACTTTACTACTCCGGCGTTATTATGCAGGACATCAATACCGCCAAATTCAGCCA
>JAYSYV010001389.1:0-3130 GCA_043727245.1 Chloroflexota bacterium
TGGGGCGCTGAGCGAATTAGAGGTGAATTACTCAAACTGGGGATTAAAGTCGCTAAACGAACCGTCCAGAAATATATGAAGGTTCCTGGGCAACCGAGGTGGCCGAATCAGAACTGGAGTACTTTTCTCAAAAATCAATCACTAGAAATCTGGTCTTGTGATTACTTTGGCGTCACCGATATTTTCTTCCGTCAGCTTTATGCTTTTGTGATAGTAGAACTGGGTTCGCGAAGGATCGTTCATTTCGGAATTACAAAACATCCCACCGATGAGTGGACAGCTCAGCAATCAAGAGAAGCCATCCCTTTTGAGCAAAGACCGAAATATTTAATCCGAGATAACGACCGGAAATTTGGACCGAAAGTCGAGGGAATAGCCCAGAATACAGGCATTGAAATACTAAAAACGCCAATTAAGGCACCGAACGCGAATGCGGTATGTGAACGCCTCATTGGCACTTTCCGCCGCGAATGTCTCGATTTCTTTTTGATACTCTCAGAACGGCATCTATCAAAAGTGTTGAAAGAGTATGTCGAGTATTATAACCATTCGTGACCACATCAAGGTATTGGTCAGCAAAGACCGATAAAACCGGCAATATTAACCGGACTCAAGGGGCAAATCGTGACCTTTCCAGTCCTGGGAGGCCTTCATCATTCTTATGAAAGAGCAGCATGATGCAATTGGAAAATGGCTCAAACCAGGCCGGATGACTGTGGTAGCCAGGACGAGATTTGGCTTTGTATCGCTTAAGAATGGCAATGAGCCAGTTGTGGCTGGCTCATCGTCCAAGAATTTCACTTGTTGCTTCATCCCTTGTTCAAAATTCGGGATGACTCATGTTTATTACTTAACGGATACCGTTAGGGTTCTGATTAGCTTCTTGAGGGTCGAAGCCTTTAACCTCTTTTACAGGTTGCGAGGCTTTCACGCCCTTCTCAAAAAGTGTCAGGCTGACAGTAGTCAGTTGCCCGACTTGCACCGCAAAGACCTGTACTCGTTGGCCGTTAGCACGCTGGTTATCAACCATTACTTTGTAACGACCTGGCGTCAGGTCTACAAAGCCGAACCAGCCTTTGCCATCAGTAAACCGGGTAGCGACCAGGGCGTCAGTTTCAGCGTTGTAAAGGTCAACCCGCACCTGATCGAAAACCGACCCCGCCTCGGTTATAACCGTGCCGCGTACATGGCCGGTCGTAGGGTTAGTCTTCCAACTCATCTGCGGAACGCTAACAGCTTCGGCAAAGATCGGCGACGTAATGGGATCGTACTCGCTGGGTTGGGTCAAAGCCCTGGTGAGTTCGGCCCGGCTGGCTTCACCGGAACGGAAAAGGGGATTTGTGGGAGGTAGGTTAGCTAGAGCATCGGGCACTCGGTGGGAGTAACCCACCCAACCACTGGCAAAATTACCGGCGGCACTGGGGGCCAACGCTTTGCGTATTTGCGCTACCGAACCATCAATATTGTTCAGATAAAGAGCCGCCCCGATGGCCGCCTGCCGGTTGTATAGGTTATCCTTGGTGAATTCGTTCCATTCATGGTACATCCGGAGCTGGTTGTTAGGTTCGGTAATGAAGTGTTCGCGTTTGTAGTTCATCGGAATGTTAAGGTCCAGTATGCCTTCTTTCATCCAGCCGCGCCAGTCCTGTAGAACTTCACTGTAAGTTCGGGTTTTCTCCCAACCACCCACACTTTGCGGACCATAACCGTAGGTAATAGTATCGGCGCTGATACGAACCTGGGGTTTTAGGGCATAGCTCTCCAGGTAAACCCTCCGTACAATGTTAGTAACCTGATCGCGCCGCCACTGCATCCACTGCGGGTCGGTAGGTATTGGTATATCAGTACGACCGGTGAACTGCTGAAAGCGGGCTACAGCTACCGGGTTATAACCCCAGGAAGGAACATTGAGGCCCAGTGTGAAGTCAGGATAGCGCACCCGGTCAAAGTTGATGCCGTCCACGTTATAGTTCTTAACTACAGAGGTGTACATATTAATGATGTAATCAGCAGCATCGGGATGGCCGGGGTCGAGCAGGTAATCTGAGCCGGCCCGGTTTGCTCCGTCCGAGCGCAGCATTAACCAGTTATCTCTGCCGGTTTTGGAAGGGCCATGCGTGTTGAAGACGTGGTTAGGATTGATAGGTGCAATCGCGCTGTTCCACATGGAAGTGGTAATTATCCAGGCATGGACTTCGATGCCTTTAGCATGGGCTTTATCAATCAGGGTTTGAAGTGGGTCAAAAGGAGCCGGGCTGATGGCAGCCTGGGTGCGAGGCATGGCCGCCAGGTTGCAGAAGCAATCACCACGCCGGCCAATCTGGGCCACCACCGCATTCATATTGGCAGCTTTTACATCGGTCACCAGCTTGTCTATTTCGGTCTCGTTATAGAGGCCGGGACCAAAGGCGTCTACCCAGAAAGCGCGAAATTCAGCCTTGGCGGCCATAGCTGGCTCCGCTGCCAGCGAACCCATTGTCATGCTAAGCGCCAGGAACACTACTCCCAGTAAGCGCGTTATTCGTTGCATGTGGTTTTCCTTTCCTGTCTTTGCATCTTCAGTTTCGATTCACCAACGACTTGTAGTGATGGCTCTTACCTTTGAAAAAGGCACTCGGATAACGGAATTCACAATCGGGTAACCTTATATCTTGAGCTGCTTTAGTTGTTAGTAGGGAAGGCAAGGTAAAACTCCCTTCCAGGAATTTCTTTACCACCAGACCATGTCGGTTTGATAGTTGTGAGGCCTACATCAAAACAGGTGAACTTTGCTAATTATAAAGCTAGAACTTTCGCTTAACCACCCTGGATTAAAGTCCGGGCTGGGATATAAAGTTGGTTAAAACCAACTGAATACAGTTTTAGGGTCGCCTATTCGTCTTTAGACGAGTTACTATTTTAGCCTGGCCCTTAATGCCAGGCTAAGCTCAAGCGAAAGTCCTGAAAGCTTGAGTTAAGGCGTACCAACCGGCTTAATAGTAAGACGAATGATAGCTTAAAGTTAGAAGCAGAGCAGCCCAGGTAATACTGGTAAAGATGTATATACCACTATACATTTAGTCTATCATTCTTTTGTATATAGTCAAGGCTTATTAAAGGATTGTATTCGTTCATAGGGTGCATTAAAGCA
>JAYSYV010001390.1:0-9500 GCA_043727245.1 Chloroflexota bacterium
TGCGCTCTGCGAGCTTTAGAGCAATCTCTTACCAATTGCGCGGCGGCTAACCCGAACCACAGAAGGAACCTTGTATGATCGAGATGAATCTGGAAGTAAACGGCCAGGAACAACAGTGGCAGGTCGAACCGGGCGAAACTTTGTTGGAGGCTTTGCGCCGCCACCACTTCAAGGGGCCGAAACTGGTCTGCGGAACCGGCGATTGCTGCGCCTGTACAGTCGTAATCGGCAACAAGTCGGTCTGCGCCTGCTGCCTCCCGGCCCTGAAAGCAGACGGGCAAAAAGTAGTTACGGTCGAAGGGTTGGCTGATGAGGGGGAACTTCATCCGCTCCAGAGCGCTTTTATTGAAAGCGCCGCCTCGCAGTGCGGCTTTTGCACGCCCGGCTTTTTGATGCGGTCCTATTCTTTTCTCAAAAACCGCAACCCGGCCATCCTGCCCACGGAATTGGAAGTCCGCAAAGCCCTGGCCGGGAATATTTGCCGCTGCACAGGTTATGTAAAGCCGGTCGAGGCAGTCCTCAAAACGGCCCAGGTTCTACAGGAGAAAGCGAGAGAACAAAATGGATAACTTCAGCGTCGAAGTAATTTCCACGCCGACTCAAGAACCGCTGACGGTGGTTGGTACATCGGCGGGGCGGGTAGATGGGCGCGGCCTGGTGACGGGTGCGCCAGTTTATACGGTTGATTACGAAATGCCGGGGATGCTGCACGCCCGGATTTTGCGCTCACCGCACGCTCATGCGCGGGTTTTGAAAGTAGATACAAGCCATGCGCTGGCCCTGAAGGGGGTCCATAAAGTGCTGTGGTGGCAAGATTTACCCCAGGTTCCGCATACCACCAGCGGCGTACCCCATCCCGAACCGGCTCCCTATGATACCTGCGCCCTCAATTCGACCGTCCGTTACAAGGGTGAACCGGTGGCACTAATCGCCGCCGAAAGTGAAGACCTGGCCGAGCAGGCTTTGAAACTCATTCAAGTTGAATACGAAGTTTTAGCGGCGGTATTCGAGCCAACCGAGGCGACCAAACCGGGAGCGCCCCAACTGCACACCCAGGTTGAGATTAAACCGGGCTTCAAGACGATTTACGACCCGGCCCACAATATCGCGGCCCACGGCGAGTATGAATTTGGCAATGTCGAAGGGGCTTTCGGGGCCGCCGACCTGATAATCGAACGGCACTACGAAACGCCGACCATGTGCCACTGCGCCCTGGAACCGCACGCCAGCCTGGCCTTCCTGGATGCCTACGACCGTCTGAATCTTGTCACCAGCACCCAGGTTCCTTTTCACGTGCGGAGGCAACTCGCCAGGGCGCTTGATTTACCGCTGCGGCGAGTGCGGATTTCCAAGCCGAGAGTGGGTGGCGGCTTTGGCGGCAAGCAGGAGATGGTGTTGGAACCGCTGGCCGGGGCGCTGGCCCTGGCGACTCGCCGTCCGGTGCGGCTGGTTTTGCCCCGCAACGAAGAATTTAGCGCTTCACGGGTCCGCCATGCCGCTTCGATAACTTTGCGGGCTGGAATTACCCGTGACGGCAAAATTACCGCCCTGGAAATGCGAGCTTTGACCAATACCGGGGCTTATGCCTCGCACGCCGAGACGGTGGCCCATGCCATCGGTCACAAGACCCTGGGCCTCTACCGGGCCAGGGCTTACCGCTATACCGGGGAGGCAGTCTATACCAATCGCCCGGTGGCAGGGGCTTTCCGGGGCTATGGAGCGACTCAGGGCTATTTCGCCCTCGAATCCTTCATTGACGAACTGGCCTGGGAGTTGAAAATGGATCCCCTGGCCTTCCGGCGGCTCAACCATACTTCCAAAGGCGGCTATGACCCAATGGATTACAACGGGCAGGAACCGGGCCGCTCGATTACGTCCTGCGCCCTGCCGGAATGCCTGGAAGTGGGAGCCAAACTTATTGGCTGGGATAAACCGCGCCCGGCCAATGACGGGCCAATCAAGCGCGGCCTGGGTATGGCGATTTGTATGCAGGGCAGCGGAGTCGCCAGGATGGAACTGGGCGGCGCGACCCTGAAACTGAACGATGATGGCTCCTTTAACCTGTTGACCGGGGCGACTGACATCGGGCAGGGCAGCGATACGGTGTTGTCGCAAATTGCCGCCGAAGCCCTGGGTATAAGCCTGGAAAATATCATTTTAACCTCGGCTGATACCGACCTGACTGTGATGGACTATGGGGCTTACGCATCTTCTACGACCTACATCACCGGCATGGGAGTCAAACGGGCCGCCGAAGATGCCCGCCATCAGATTTTAGAGGTAGCCGCCGAAATTTGTGAAACCGACCCGGAGGTTTTGAGCATCAAGCAAAACGAAATTTGCGGCCCTTACGGCAAAACCGGCCTGACGGTTTCGGACATTGCTTATGAAACCCTCTACGGGCGACATCGCACTCAGATTGTCGGCAAAGGCGATGCCAACAGCAAGGAGTCACCGCCGCCTTTCTACGCTCAGTTTGTGGAAGTGGCGGTAGATACCGAAACCGGCCTGGTCCAGCTTTTACGCTCGGTCAACGTTTTGGACCTGGGCCGGGCCGTCAACCCGGCCCTCGCCAGCGGCCAGGTCGAGGGAGCGGTTACGATGGGCTTCGGCTACGCCCTGACCGAAGAATTGCGCTTTGACGACCAGGGAAATGTCCGCAACGCCGGGTTTGTAGATTATAAGGTCTTTTCGCCGCTGGATATGCCGCAGATGCAGACTGTTTTAATCGAAGACCCCGACCCTACCGGCCCCTATGGTTTAAAGTCAGCCGGGGAAGTGGGCATTAACGGCCCGGCCCCGGCCATTGCCAATGCAATTTACAACGCCACCGGCCTGCGCTTGCGTAGCTTACCGATGACACCGGTCAGGGTTCTGGAGGGACTTGAAAATCTGGTCGGTGGTCAGTAGACGAGATGGGCGGGTCAGCAGCGCCAATAAGAATTAGCCTTATTATTGGGTAAGAGGCGGCTATTTTCAGAGGCATCAAATGGGTAAACAGAAATATTTTACATCAAAGGTTAAACTTGTTACTTGCTAAGAAGTGACCGGTTGAAGCAGAATTTAAAGAACCTATTTTAAGGAGAAGTGATGACACAAGACATGCAGACCGAACTTTACGCTTACATCAAGCAAAATGGTCATATTGTGGAAGATTATATTGAAAAACTGGGCGTGTTTGGAAGGCTGAATGAAGGCGGAATTGTCAGGCCGGTCTATTCGCCGCAGTGGTTGGAGGCTCACCGCCAGTTGGCCGAATGGATGACCGCAGCGGGTTTGACTGTACGGGCCGATGCTGTGGGCAACCTGTGGGGCAAGTCGGCAGGAAAGGAAACAGGCCATGGTTACGCCAGCGGTTCGCACCTGGATACAGTCAAAGAGGGTGGCAAATACGATGGGGGCCTGGGTATTCTGGCCGCTCTTAGCGCTATTCGCTTTCTTAAAGAACTGTACGGTCCGCCGCGTCTGGCCCTGGAAGTGGTCGCTTTGTGCGAGGAAGAAGGCAGCCGCTTTAGCAAAACCTTTTTAGGTTCGCGGGCTATCACCGGCACTCTGTCAGCCGAAGAATTGGACGACAACCGGGATGCCGAGGGAATTTCGGTAGCCCAGGCTGCAATCACCTGCGGCTTTGACCCCTCCAAATTAGCCGAAGCCCGCCGGACTGACCTGGCCGGGTTTATCGAACTGCATATCGAGCAGGGCCGCTTATTGGATGACGTTAAGCTGGAAGTGGGTATCGTCCAGGCCATCACCGGCACTCACCACATGCACGTCACTTTTGAAGGCCAGGCCGACCACGCCGGGACGACTCCAATGGACCTGCGCTCGGATGCCCTGGTAGCCGCCGCCCAGGCTATCACCCATATTAATACTATCGCCCTTAAAATGGGTCGCCCGGCGGTAGCGACGGTCGGTAAACTCAGCATTGAACCGGGCGCGACCAATATCGTACCGGCCCTGGTGGTGCTGACGGTGGATATGCGTCATTCCGACCAGGCCAAAAAGGCCCAACTTATCGGCCAGATCGAACAAGCCTGCCGTACCGCCGCCGCGACTCAGGGCGTAACCGTAACCTTTGAACAGTTGCAGGACCGAGTTCCGGCCCCCATGACACCGACAATCATTGACCTGCTACACAAAACCGCCAACGAGTTAGGAATTTCCAACATGGCGATGGTCAGTGGGGCCGGACACGATTCGCAGGTACTGGTCGAACAGATTCCGACCGGTATGATTTTCGTGCCGAGTAAATCCGGGCGCAGCCACAGCCGGGCCGAATTTACGCCGCTGGACCAGATTCTGCCGGGTATCGCGGTGCTGGCCCTGGCCCTGTACAAACTGGCTTATTAATTGGATAACCTGAAATTACTCCAATTATTTCAACTGGCCGATAGCGCCCTGCCGACCGGGGCTTTAAGCCACTCTTTTGGCCTGGAATCGCTGGTGGACGAAGGCAGTTTAACGGTGGACGGTTTGGAAGCTTTCTTGAATGACTATTTAAAGGAAAGCGGCCTGCTGGAAGCCAATTTCTGTCGCCAGGCGTACCACCTGGGAATTTCAAGTGAGGATTTTAACCCGAACTGGCGGAGCCTGAACGAACGCATTAGCGCCTTCAAACCGGCCCGCGAGTCGCGGCAGGGCAGCCTGGCGTTGGGTCGCCGGCTGATAGCTCTGGCTCTGCAACTGGAAGAACTGCCCCAGTTTCGCCATAGCCTGTTGGAAAGCAGCCAGGGGTTGCCGGGAACGCATTATTGCGCTGTCTTTGGCTTACTGGGGAGCTTGCTGGAGATAGATGAAGAAGCGACCGTATTGGCCTACTTGCAGCAGACTACCGGCTCGCTTATCTCGGCCTGTCAGCGATTGATGGCTCTCGGCCAGGGTCAGGCGGCGCAAATCAACTGGCGCTTGAAACCGGCTATGCTTCAAACTGCCCTGGAAAGCCAAACCGCCTGGCAGGAAAATGAAAAGCTGCAATGCTTCGCGCCCTTACTCGAACTGGCTTCAATGTGCCATCCGGCCCTACGTACTCGGCTTTTTATCAGTTAATTTTTAGGGGATATGTCGTTGATTGAGCCGTTTGAGGTCGAAACCGGCGTTAA
Source organism: Chloroflexota bacterium (assembly GCA_043727245.1). Taxonomy (GTDB): domain Bacteria; phylum Chloroflexota; class Chloroflexia; order Chloroheliales; family Chloroheliaceae; genus 54-19. Next base: position 5,100 of record JAYSYV010001390.1, read on the forward strand.
AGGCCGCCTGGAACTGCTATTTGAGAACCAGGCCGGGCAAACTATCCTGAAAGTGCCGCGCCAGGAGCCGCCCCTCAAAGTCGTGCGAGCTTTTCCTTTACCCGGTGGTGGGACCATGGTCCACCTGCACAACCTGTCCGGCGGTGTGCTTGGCGGAGATAAACTCGAAACAAAAGTCAGGGTGGAAGCTGGCGCGGTGGCCCAGATTACCACGACCAGCGCGACCCGTCTTTACCGCAGTGGAGCCAATGGCCTGGCTTCCGGCCAGCTAAACGAATTTTCTATTGGGAAAAATGCCTTGCTGGAATACCTGCCGGACTTTCTTATACCTTTCGCGGGAGCCAGGTATCGCCAGCAAACGAACATAGAGCTGGCCGGTGGGGCGGGCCTTTTCTGGTGGGAAACGGTTGCGCCGGGCCGCGAAGCCAGGGGCGAAATCTTCATGTACGACCGGCTGGGAATTTCTCTAGCTTTAACGAGCGAGGGGAAACCTATCGCTTTGGAACAAACCTGGCTCGAACCGGCCCTGCGACCACTTACTTCGACAGCGCGGCTGGGCCAGTATCGTTATTTTTCAAGCTTTTACATGTGCCGGGTAGGACTGGGAAAAGCGGCCTGGACCCGCCTCGAAAGCGGCCTGACCGAACTGGCCGGGCGACTCAGCGTACCGGGCGAAACTTTATGGGGAGCCAGTTGTCTGGCGGCGGACGGCCTGGTGGTCCGGGCGGTCAGCCGGAACGGGCGAGCCATCACCAGAGGGTTATTGGAAATGTGGCGGCTGGGCAAACAGGAACTTTATGGACAGGCGGCTATCCCACCTCGCAAGATTTATTAAGCAGAAGGAGGCAAGATAGATTGCATTTAACTCCCCGCGAACAGGAAAAGCTTTTGATTTTCGTGGCGGCTGAACTGGCTCGCAAACGTCAGGCGCGTGGCCTCAAGCTCAACTATCCCGAAGCCCTGGCGATTATTTCCGCCGAAATTATGGAAGCCGCCCGCGATGGCCGTAGCGTGGCTGAAATAATGACCTGGGGCGCGACTATCCTTGGAAAAAAGGACGTGATGGACGGTATCGCCGAAATGATTCACGATGTCCAGGTGGAGGCGACTTTCCCGGATGGGACTAAGCTGGTGACAGTCCACGACCCGATTAAGTGAAAGGATTTTTTAGATGAAGCCGGGTGAATATTTTTTAGATGAAGCAGCCGGGCCAATCCAGGCCAATCCAGGTCGCGAAATAACTATCCTGCTGGTGCGACACACCGGGGACCGCCCGGTGCAGGTGGGCAGTCATTTCCATTTCTTTGAGGTCAATACAGCCCTGGATTTCGACCGGGCCGCCGCCTACGGTAAGCGGTTGAATATAGCCGCCGGTACGGCTGTACGTTTCGAGCCTGGCGAGGAAAAAGAAGTGCCGCTGGTCCCGCTGGCCGGGTCGCGGACGGTCTTCGGCCATAAGGGTCTGGTGAGCGGTTCTCTGGACGACGAAGCTATCAAAGAAGCCGCCATCAAAAAGTTTTGATTTAGTATAGCCCTTCTACAGTAAATAAGCTAGAGGACTGTCTCCTTGGGAGTGCCTAAAAGAGCAGAGCAATGATATAATAAAGCCTTCAAGTTAATGAAGGAGATCAAAGTATGCAAAATCCGGCCTGTCCCCTGTGCCAGCAAAATGAATACGTGATTAAATCCGGCCACAATCGCACCGGTATCCAGCGCTACTGTTGTCAGCAATGCCAGGGCTATTTTACACCCCAGCCTAAACCGATGGGTTACGACTTCCAAATTAAAAAGCAAGCTGTCCAACTCTATCTCGAAGGCACTTCTTATCGCGCCATTGGCCGCTTGTTTAGTGTTCACAACCAGAGCGTTTTAACTGGGTCGAAGCTGAGCAAAAGATTTTACCTGCTCAAGTAAGTGATGAGGAGCGTACCGACTACATCGAAGTAGATGAGCTTTTTAGCTTTGTACAAGCCAAAATAAACAAGTCTTCGTTGTGATGGGAGTATGCCGAGACACCCTTTTAATAACTGGTTGTGCCGTAATGGAAGAACGCAACCAGGAGAAGATGCAGGAATTTGCTGACGAATTACCGAGTGCTATCTTCTACTGCACGGATGGTTTCTCGACTTATCAAGATTTAGGATGGCCGTTTGATGGCGAGCATTTACTTTCAATAAAGAGGGAGCGCACCTACACTATCGAAAGTATCAATGCCCAGTTACGCACTTATCTGGCCCACTTAAAACGCAAAAGTCGCTGCCTTCAAGAGCTATGGCCGTTATGATAGCCTTACCTTTCCACAGGCTGAAAGTAGCTGTGAAGTTACAACTAGTGGCCCTTTTGGGCAGAACGGCAAGCTCAAGGTTTCCAAAATAGGCAATGTTACAATCAAGCTGCACCGGCCAATCGAGGGTAGGGCAAAGACTGCGACTCTTACTCGCAGCAGTACCGGCAAGTAGTATGTCTGTTTCTCGGTTGAAGTTACTCCTAAACGATTGCCGCCTAATAGCCATCAGGTAGGTATTGACGTTGGCCTTAAAACCTTTGCCAGCCTCTCGGACGGGCAAGAAATAGCTAACCCCCGTTTCTTTCGCAACGAAGAAAAAGAGCTTGCAAAGGTTCAAAAGAAACTTGCCAAAGAAGCTAAAGGTACGCCCCAACGCAGGTTCAGACGCAAGGCGGTAGCCAGAGTACATGAACGTACCGCTTTCAAACGCGATAACTTTTCCCACCAACACAGCCGTAAGGTTGTTAATGCCTTCGGCTTTGTAGCAGTTGAAGATTTGAACATCAATCGAATGGTGCATAACCATTGTCTTTCCAAAAGTATCCATGATGCGGTCTGGTCTAATCTTTTCAGTATGTTGCGTAGCAAAGCGGAAGAAGCTTTCTACACTTTCATCGCTGTTAACCCGGCCTACACTTCGCAAACTTGCAGTAAATGTGGTCACAGGCTTCTCGATAAGCTGACGCTTAGTGACCGGGTATTTAATTGCCCTGACTGCAATTTGCAACTTGACCGTGACCTCAACGCTTCCTTAAATATCAAAGCTCTGGGATTACAGAGCGTGGGTTTGCCCCTAGAAGCCGTCTGCTTTAGCTGACGGAGTAGTCACATTTGCGTTTAACTAAATGTATGCACGTTCTACGATAAAGGTGAAGCCATGAGCCTGGACATACCACGCCAAATTTATGCCGACCTGTACGGCCCTACGACCGGAGATAGAGTCCGGCTGGCCGATACGGAACTGATTATCGAGGTCGAAAAAGATTTTACGGCTTACGGGGACGAAATAACTTTCGGAGGCGGCAAGGTCATCCGGGACGGTATGGGCCAGAGCAGCGGGGCCACCAGGGCCGGAGCGCTCGACCTTGTAATTACCAACGCCCTGGTTTTGGACTACTGGGGCATCGTCAAGGGTGATATTGGGGTTAAAGATGGCCGCATCGTTAAAGTTGGCAAGGCCGGAAACCCCGACACCATGCAAGGGGTTGACCCCGAATTGGTCGTCGGAGCCAGTACCGAGGTTATCGCGGGCGAGAATATGATTGTAACCGCCGGGGGTATTGACTGCCATATCCACTTTATCGCGCCCCAGCAGATTTACGAGGCTATCTCCAGCGGCGTGACGACTATGCTCGGCGGTGGAACCGGCCCGGCTACCGGCACAAACGCGACAACCTGCACGCCCGGAGCCTGGAATTTGGCCCGGATGCTCCAGGCCGCCGAAGCCTGGCCGGTTAATTTTGGCTTCCTGGGCAAAGGCAACACTTCTCAGGCCAAACCACTGGCCGAACAAATCGAAGCGGGAGCTTGCGGCCTGAAACTGCACGAAGATTGGGGTACGACACCAGCCGCCATTAACACCTGCCTGGAAGTGGCCGACCAGTATGATGTCCAGGCTTCGATTCATACCGATACTATTAATGAGGCCGGTTTCGTTGAGGATACGATTGCTGCCATCGCCGGGCGGACCATCCATACTTACCACACCGAGGGCGCGGGCGGCGGTCACGCTCCCGATATTATCCGCATCGCTTCTTATCCAAATATTTTGCCTTCTTCGACCAACCCGACCCGGCCCTACACCGTCAATACGATTGCCGAACACCTCGATATGCTGATGGTCTGCCATCACCTGAACCCGTTAGTGCCGGAGGATGTGGCTTTCGCCGAGAGTCGTATCAGGCCTGAAACTATCGCCGCCGAAGATATTTTGCACGACCTGGGCGTTTTTAGCATGATTTCGAGCGACTCCCAGGCTATGGGCCGGGTCGGGGAAGTAATTATGCGAACCTGGCAGACCGCCCACAAAATGAAGGTCCAGCGGGGACCGCTGGCCGCAGACTCGGCCCGCAACGATAATTCCAGGGTCAAACGCTACCTGGCTAAGTACACTA
>JAYSYV010001391.1:0-3123 GCA_043727245.1 Chloroflexota bacterium
GGCACTCTGGATATAAAAAGCGTTGCTCGCCTGTATGAATCGCTGGACGAATACCGCAAAGGCGGTGGCCTGGCGATTTTCAGCAGTCACCAGTGGGAAGCTTTGCAAGACCTCTGCGACCTTTTCGTGCTGGTAGACCAGGGCCAGACTTTAGCGGTCGGCGGTCTGGACTTCCTGCGCGAAGGAGCCGATTTACCGCCCGAAGCTGGCCTTAAAGAAATCTACCTGGCTTTCATGGACACCGATGACGAGCCGGAAGAAACCGAAGAAGCCTCGGACGATGACGAAGCCGATAACGAGTCAGACCAGCCTTCAGTGAGGTCGAAGCGGTGAACGCTTTAGCCCTTTTATACCAGCATAAGATTGACCGGCTGCGGCGGCTGGCCTACATGTATATCGGCTACGAGTCCGACAGCGAGGCTGTATCCGAAAAGCTCTACGGAGTGTACATTGTCATAATGCTGGCCGGAGGTTCTCTGTTCATGCTGGCCTGGGTCGTAGTGAATGTTGGCCGGTTGCTCTCCATTTTCGACCTGCCGCTCCAGCCCTTAGATGAACTGGTTTTCACTGGAATGTGCCTCTGGCTGGTGTCGGTGATTTTTCGCACGGTCAACACCTATGACCTGCAACAGTTTGAACTGTCCGACCTGGATTTTCTATGCCAGGCTCCCCTGCCTACCGGGTTTATCAACCTGCTCTGGTGGCTTAAATCGCTTTTCAAACGGACCATCGGGGCTTTTATCCTGATTTGCGCCATCGTTAGCAGCACCGCCACCTTTTTATCTCACGGCAACGATATAGTGGCCCTGGTTATTGGCGGACTGGCGGCGGCCCTGTTCATCATTGTATCGAGCGGATTGCGCTGGTCGCTGGGTTTGCTTCGCTATCTACCTACGCCTCGCCAGAACCGCTTCCTGGGCTATGCACTATCTTTAATCTTGCTGGTGCTGGCTTTCACGCCCTACGCCCGGTTTGTCTTCTGGCCTGCTTCCCTGGCAAGCTGGCTTCTGGTAGGCCGGGCCATTAATGATAATGTAACCTGGACTGCCCTGGCCCTGGTAGGTATGCTGCTGCTGACCGGGCTGGGTTTTTTGCTAATCTACCTGCTGGGTCGGGCCAGCCGTTTAGCCCCGGCCCTGGAAGAAGGCAGCCTGGGCGGGCGCTTCCGGCTGGCCGCTAAAGTGGACCGGGCTTCCGCCGGAGAAGCGGCTTTGCTTTACCACCTGGGCCGCCGTCTGCAAAGTGGTCGGAATTCCTTCCGGGACCGTAAAACAGGTTCGGACTTCTGGACCGGTCCGGCCCGAACCGTCCTCTATCGCCAGTTATTGCGCCTGGGCCGGCTTCCTGTTACCAAGCTATTGCCCGGTGGAGCGCTTGCGATTGGCATCGGGGCCGTAGGGGCGCTGGGTCTGGCTATCCTGACCCGCCTGAATCCTTCTTTTATAGTGCAGGTCCAGGTAGTTTTCCTGGCGAACTGGGTTTTACTCCGGGCCGGGGTTACTCCCTTGCGCCGGGAGTTAGCTCACCCCGATATTCTGATAAACTGGCCGGTCAGCCGGTTGCGAATGACGGTTTATTACCTTGTAATCGGGTTTATTGTACCCCTGGTAAGCGGTGAAGTAGCTTTAACTCTGGCTTTCTTTACTGGCCTGGATAAAGGTTTGTTGTTCAACTGGCAGCTATTGTGGCTGGCCCTGGTCGGGGTGAACTATGTTATCGCGCTGAGTTTTTTCAAACACGGCCTCGCCAAGTGGAGCGGCAATCCTTTAGAAGTCCCTAACGCTGGCCCCCTGGCCGTGATATTGTGCGGGGTAGTCTGGAGTTTCAGCACACTATCCAGCCTGACGACCGGCCTGACTATCGCCGTGACAGTTATCGTAGCCGGGCTTTACTATCTACGGACTTCAGAGAACTAAATTTACCCTGTAAAAGGAGGTGGCGGTTACATGCGCGTGATAGTGCTGGGCGATTTACACTATGCTACCTACTCCGATCCTCTTAAAGCCGCCGCCCGCGACCGTTTCTTTGAAGGGCTATTCCGCCAGGTGGCCGCCCATCAGGCCGATATGGTTATTGCGATTGGCGATACCACGCAAGGCGGTATTATCGCGGAGTTAGCTGCTCAGACCGCTATAGCCCAACGCTGCGGCCTGGACCTGCTGCGCGTTCCCGGCAACCACGATGCCGATAACCTGGATAAGACCGAGTTGGCCTCTTTCTTCCTGGGTAATCATCCCTCAGCCAGCTCCACCGAACTTTATACCACTTTTGAGGCGGGCCTGGCCCGCTTTATTCTGCTGGATACCACCCGCTCTAAGAACAGCAGCAATTGGAGCGGCTTTGTTTCGGACGAGCAACTGGCCTGGTTGGCCGACCGCATAGAGCAGTACAACCGGGCCAAACAACCGCGCCATTTAATCGTAATGGGCCACCACCCGATTTTTAATACAACCCGGCGCAGCGAGGAACGGTGGTTCAACATTGATAACAGTCAGGCCGTAGAGGCAATATTAAGCAAACTCATCCGGCGGCCCGGTATTTACGTCTGCGGCCACAACCACATCAATAGCCTGGCCGGTCCCGACGCGCAAGGCTGGTATTATGTGCAGCCGGGTGCGCCCCTGGTCTGCCGCAGCTACGGCCTGTTTACGCTAGATGAGGCCGGTATTCGCTTTGAAACGGTTGATATTGACCTGAGTGACCCCCAGTTGCGGGCCGATTACGATACTACCCGCTTTGCTTTAGGCGCGGATTTCAACGAACGCCCTTTTAAGGAAATGTACGGGGCAGATAGCGACCATTTAATGCAGGTAGCCATTTCTTAACAATCAACCTATATCTTTACTATTTAAGGCAGCGTTTTTGGGAAAATAACTTTGTTGTAGATTTGTCTGAGGCTTACTTCTACCACTACAGTCTGTAAATTTATAACCTGTTCAAGTTGATTATAAGTCTTTAATAACCATTCACCAGGCTTCAAGCGGTGATAATATTCTACCAATACCCGGCTTTGATCTAATAACACATTTGACGTTTGGACAAATTAAATCCTATATATAGAAGGTTTGTACGACTACAGTACAATATGTTGTAAGATATGCGGGTATTTACTATGTTAAGACC
>JAYSYV010001392.1:0-9485 GCA_043727245.1 Chloroflexota bacterium
TTGCTCTCGCGTTTGCATACCTGCGAAGAATTGGTTTCGATGCTTCAAAATGCCTTGCCTGAAGACCCTCCCGGCAAAAAATGGACGAAAGGGGCTATCCGGGACGGCTTTTCGGCTGAACTGGACCGCCTGCGAACTATCTCGACGACCGGTGAAAGCTGGGTCGAAGAATTTAAAAAGCGTGAAATCGAGCGGACCGGCATTACGAGTCTCAAGGTTAATTTCAATCAGGTCTTTGGTTACTATATCGAAGTGACCGCCTCAAACTTGCCCAAAGTCCCGGCGGATTATATCCGCAAGCAGACTATTGCCAACGGCGAACGCTTTATCACGCCCGAATTAAAGGACATGGAAACCCAGATTCTAAATGCCAAAGAGCGGATTGAAGAATTGGAGTCCGACCTGTTCAAGCAAGTGCTGGCTACTGTCGCCAGCTCGCTACCCCAACTGATGGAAGTAGCCTCGGCCCTGGCTCACCTGGATGTCTTCGCCTCGCTGGCCCACACCGCCGTCAATAACAACTATTGCCGCCCGGTCCTCAACGATAGCAAGGGTTTGACTATCAAGGGAGGCCGTCACCCGGTGGTCGAACAGGCCAGCCAGGAAATGATTTTCGTACCCAACGACTGCTGCCTGGACAGCGACAAAGAGCAAATCCTGATTATCACCGGCCCGAATATGGCCGGGAAATCGGTCTATTTGCGCCAGATAGCCGTGATTGTGTTGATGGCTCAAATCGGCTCGTTTGTTCCGGCAGATAGCGCTTCGATTGGCCTGGTGGACCGGATTTTCACTCGCGTGGGCGCTCAGGACGATATTGCCACCGGGCAGTCTACCTTTATGGTTGAGATGGTCGAAACGAGCTATATCCTGGCCCATGCCACCCCCCGTTCGGTGGTAATCCTGGACGAAGTGGGCCGGGGAACCAGCACCTACGATGGGTTAGCAATTGCCCAGGCCGTAGTGGAATATTTACACAACAACCCCCGGTGTGGCGCGAAAACCCTTTTCGCTACCCACTATCACGAGCTGATCGAACTGGCCCAGGTCTTGCCGCGTGTCCGCAACTTCAACATGGCGGTGCGGGAAGATGGCGGCAAGATAATTTTCATGCGTAAAGTGCTGCCGGGTGGCGCGGACCGTTCCTACGGTATTCATGTGGCCCAACTGGCCGGACTGCCGCGTCCGGTTATTCGCCGCTCGGAAGAATTACTGGTCTTGCTGGAAAACCAGCGGGCCGAACTGGAAGCTCATTCCGCCACCACTCTACCTGCTCGCAACGGTCGTAATGGCGCGGCTAAAACCGAGGGCGCGGAAGGCCGCCAGCAAATGAACCTGTTTGCCCCGACCGCTACCCTACCGGCCCCGACCCTTGAACACCCGGCCCTGGAAGAGTTGCGTCAGCTCAAAGTTATGGAGCTTTCTCCCCTGGAAGCGATTAACAAACTCTACGAACTCCAACAAAAGCTTAATCAGGCCGACGGAAAGAAAAATAATTAAATTAGTAAAGTCAGAGTGGCCTCGGCCAATTGGACGGTGTGGATTAGGGCTTCCTCGTTGCCGCCGTCCTCAATCGTCCAGATAGCCGACAAAACCGCCTGGGCGAAACACCAGCCCAGCACTCGCCTTTCATCCAATCCAAGTACCTGGCATATTAACTTAACCCGGCGGCTGATTGTAAGGGGGTCAGTATAAAAATCGGGTATTTCAATCGGGTTACGCAACATGGCCCCGCTTTCGTAGGCCAGTTCGCCGACCACGCCTTTAGGGTCAATCACTTGCCAGCTTTTTGAAGCGTCATGGAGAATGTTATAGTGGTGCAAATCTCCGTGTAAAAGATAGCGGGTACTTTGACTGGCGCAAAGTTCCTGGTAGGTCGCCTGGCCTTTTTCCAACAGTTCAAGCGGGATTTTTGCCGCTAATGTTGCCCGGCTGTTTCGCTCGAAAGCTCTACCCCAATCTTCGGCAGTTGGGAAACCGGTCGGTATTAGTGGGTTTCCAGTGTGAAGTTTATTTATCACCCGGCAAAGAATTTTGGTGGCTTCGTCGTCCCGGCCTGCCTTTACCAGTCCGACCAGTTCAATGCCTGGTACGGCTTGTTCCAGCAAGATGGTCTGCTGGTCGAAATCCAGCAGGGCTACCGCTCCGCGTCCGGCATGGTGTTGCAGCCAGCGCCAGGAGTTGCCTTCATCGCTATTCGGTTTCAGGAGTTTCAGGACAATCTGAACCGGTCCCTGCCTGCCAAAAGCTACTACCGAGGAAAAGGTTTCAATTTTTCGGGCTTCCTCTAACTCCAGACCCCAGCGAGAGGCATAATAGTTCAACTGACCGTTAATATCTTCAAGGTTATCCATAAGATTGCTTCCCGGATAGTAAAAGTAGCGTTAGAAGAATATTATAATCCAGGTGAGCAAGGTCCGGTTTAGCGTACGGCATGGTATAATTAAGAGTATTTTTTTGATTGCAGGTGGAAGGACGGTAATGTTAGGTGAGTTATAATCCCACTAATCCCTTAATTATTCAGAGCGATAAATCGGTCCTTTTGGAAGTCAATAATCCGCTTTACGAGGCTGCCCGCGACGAATTAAGTCGCTTTGCCGAACTGGAAAAAAGCCCCGAATATATCCATACTTACCGCATCACACCGCTTTCCCTCTGGAATGCTGCCGCCGCCGGGGTAGGGGCTGAAATAATCACCGAAGGGCTGGCCCGCTACAGCAAATTCCCGGTTCCTTCCAACATTCTGGCCGACATCAAAGATTATATCTCACGCTATGGCCGTATCAAGCTGCTTTACGAAGATGACAAACTGGTCCTGAAAAGCGGCGACAAACTGCTGCTGATGGAGGTCGAGCGTAACAAGCATATTGCTCCTTTCGTCATCAAGCGGGTGGATGAGCAGACTCTACAGGTTGACCCGGCTAAACGCGGCTATATCAAGCAAGCCCTGGTCCAATTCGGCTATCCTGCCGAAGATTTGGCCGGGTACAATCCGGGTACGCCGCTGGAAATCACCTTGCGTGAAACCACGCTAGGTGGGCGACCCTTCAACCTGCGCGATTACCAGCGCGATTCGGTGGGGGCTTTCTACGCCGAAGGCAGTTACAGCGGTGGCAGCGGGGTAGTCGTTTTACCCTGTGGGGCCGGTAAAACCGTTGTAGGAATGGGCGTTCTGGACAAACTGCAATGCCATACCCTGATTCTAACCCCCAGCACAATTGCGGTGCGCCAGTGGATTACCGAAATCCTGGACAAAACCAACCTCACTCCCGATCAGGTCGGCGAGTATACCGGCGAACGCAAGGAAATCAGGCCAATTACCGTCACCACCTACCAGGTAATTACCTACCGGCCTTTTACGGTCAACAAAGAAACCGGTGAAGTGGGCGAATTTCCCCATTTGCAACTCTTTACCAGCCACGACTGGGGGCTGATTATCTACGATGAGGTCCATCTTTTGCCTGCTCCGGTCTTCCGGGTGACGGCTGAAATCCAGGCTAAACGCCGTCTGGGCCTGACCGCGACCCTGGTCCGTGAGGATGGCCGCGAGAGCGACGTTTTCTCGCTTATTGGCCCCAAGAAATACGACATGCCCTGGAAAGAACTGGAAGCCTCCGGCTGGATTGCTACCGCCGAATGTTTCGAGATACGGACCGAATTACCAGCCGGGGAGCGCATGGAATACGTGTTGGAAGAAGATAACCGGATTAAATACCGCCTGGCTGCCACCAACAGCCGCAAGTTTGAAATTTTATTTAAAATTCTCCAGCGCCATACCGAAGACCATGTACTGGTCATCGGGCAATACATCGAGCAGCTAGAGCGGATTGCCCGTTTTCTCAATGCGCCCTTGATTACCGGCAAGACCCCCAACCTGGAACGGGCTAAACTCTATAGCCAGTTCAGAAGCGGCGAAATAAAGCTGCTGGTGGTCAGCCGGGTCGCCAATTTCGCGATTGACTTGCCCGATGCCAACGTGGCGATCCAGGTTTCCGGTCTGTTTGGCTCTCGCCAGGAAGAAGCCCAGCGCCTGGGCCGGATTTTACGACCAAAGACTGACGGGCAACCAGCCTATTTTTATTCGGTTGTTACTCGCGACACCAAAGACCAGGATTTTGCGGCCAATCGCCAGCTTTTCCTGACCGAGCAAGGTTATCGCTATACTATCCTTGATGCCAGCGAGTTAATGGGCGACGTAGAGGAAGGCCAGTTCCGCGAGATTGAGCCGCAAGCCCTACCGGCCCCGGCCAAAGCTCTGCCGGAAGGTAAACCGGGCCGGTCCTATCTGCGGTCGATGTCCACAGAAACCGGGCTGTCCTCTGCTGCCGGGGAAGATGGCGACCTGGAAGAAGCCGCCGAATTTGAAGAACTTGAACAGCAAATCGAACATGCCCGGCCCTTGACTGCCTCGCCAGCCGCAACGGGTAATGTCCAGGCCGAGTCTGGGGCCAGACCACGCGGCCATTTGCGAGTGGTAAAATAACATCCCGGTTTGTGACCTAACCCACTGACATTTTCGAACTTAACTGTTATAATTTAGCTGAAGCCTTCCGTAGGGGGAGGCTACGCTATTTTGTAAATTTTTCTTTCCCCTGAATCTAACTTTAGGCTATGCAGAATATAAAACGCGACAATCTTATTTTTGGACGTTATCGCTTGCACCAGTCGCTGGGAAAAGGCTCCTTTGGCGAGGTTTTTTATGCCGAGGATATTCAATTCGACCCGCCACGGGTTGTTGCGTTTAAATTGCTGCACCCTCAATATACCAGTGATGCCAATGTCCGGGAAGATTTAAAGCGTGAGGCCGGAGTGCTGGCCCGCTTCGATCATCCCAATATTCTGCGTGTGCTTGATTTTGGTATAAACGAAGAAATGGCGTTTATCGTGATGGAACTGGCCCAGGGCGGTTCGCTGGCCCGGCGCTTACGACCTGACCCGACCAAACCGCCGGTTCCGATACCCTTGCCGGAAGTAGCGATCTACCTGGACCAGATTGCCGATGCCCTGGATGAAGCCCACGACCAGGGCTTGATTCACCGCGATATTAAACCTCAGAATATTTTGATGGACCGGCGTGGCCGTATGCTGGTGGCCGACTTTGGCCTGGCAACCGCCGTAAACGGTAGTTCCTCCTCGGTAATGGTGGATACCTCCGGCAGCGGTACACCGCTTTATATGTCGCCCGAACAGTGGCAGGGCCGGGCCGGGCGGGCCAGTGATATTTATTCTTTAGGCGCAGTGCTGTACCAGATGATTAGCGGGCAGCCGCCTTTTCACGGTAATCAGTACGAACTTTTTGGGCAGCATCTTAACTCGCCAACCCCGCGCCTATCCGACCAATCGCCGGGTCTGGTCTATCCTCCGGCCCTCGATGGCGTAATTGCCCACGCTATGGCAAAAGACCCTCGTCAGCGTATCCGGCCCGCCAAAGAACTAGCCCGCCAATTCCGTTTAGCCCTGACCATGGCCCCTAACGCGCTACCGCCTAACTCCCAGCCCACAATGACCTCAACTCCTATCGTGGTCCGCCCGGCTTTGCCCAACTCGGCAGGCTTCGGTACAGCTTCCATACCGCCGGTCCGCCCGGTTGGCCCCAATACGCAGCCGGGACCGGCCATGCCGCCGCCCAATTACCAGCCTAACTTTAACCAGGCTCCCCGGCCCTACGATAACCCGGCCAGTTCAGTGCCGAGCCAGGCCACTTCTTATCAGAATTTCAACCAGGCCGCTTCCAATTCCGCCCCGCCTTATCCAGGGCTGGTCAACCAATCCAACTCGGCCCCGCCTTATCAGGTGGCCGCCAGTCAGCCTCGTCCGGGGCCGGTTGTACCGCTAATTCCGCCCACCAATCAGCCGGGAGAAGTTACCAGGACTAAAAAAGGGGCTAATCCTCTGGTGTGGCTGGCCTTGCTTTTGCTGGTCATCTTGATAGCGGTAGGGGCTGTTTTCGCTTTAATGAACCTGAACAAACCCGGCAATAGTTCTGCCACCCCGGTGGCCCAGGTGACGACTACTTCAGTCGGCACGACTTCGGCGGCAACTACCTCGGGGGCTACGACGGCTGCTGTAGGCACTACCGCCCCGGTAAGCACCCTATCCGAAACGGTTGCTTCGGCCACTACCGCCGGAACTGTCCAGGTTTCTACGACAGCCGCCCCGGTGACTACGCCTATAACGACTACCGCCCCGGTTACTACGCCGCCTGTAACAACCACTGGCCCTACCGCAACCCTCGCCGCGTTTGGTACAAATTTTGCGACTTTTAAGGCCCATGATAGTATTGTGTTAAATCTGGCCTTTTCGCCCGATGGTAAGACCGTAGCCTCAGCTTCAGAGGATGGCGCAATCAAACTGTGGGATATTCAGGACCAGCGCAAAAAAGCCGTCTTCAACGGGAGTAGCGGTCCGGTTCGGGCAATAGCCTATTCCCCGGATGGAAAATTGCTGGTGGCCGGTTCTGCCGATAAGATGGCCCGGATTTGGGATACAACCTCAGGCCAGCCAAGTGTAGATACAGTTAAGCCAAAGTTCACCCTGCAAGGACATACTGATGTGGTGACTTCGGTGGCCTTCTCTCCTGATGGTAAATCGGTCGCAACCGGCTCGGATGACCACACTATTCGCCTGTGGGACGTTCAGACCGGCAAAAGTTTCGGCACTTTGACAGGCCATAAAGACAATGTAACCTCTGTAGCTTACACGCCGGATGGTAAGACCCTGGCTTCGGGGTCGCGGGATAGTTCTATAAAGCTTTGGGATGTAGCTACCGGCAAAGAAAGAACTCCTCTGGACGGCGTAAGCCACACCGGCTCCATCTGGTCATTGGCTTTTTCGCACGATGGCAAGAGCCTTGCTTCCGGTTCGCTGGATAAAAGTACCCGGTTATGGGACACCAATCCGCCCAAACTACGCTTTCTTTTGGATGATTCAACTATGGGCATCCGCCAGGTGGCTTTTTCGCCCGATGATACCTTTGTAGCAACCGCCTGTGACGACAAATCTATCTACCTCTGGGGTGTTAAAACCGGGTTGGAAGAAGCTAAATTTGACGGCCATGCCGCCGAGGTTTATTCGGTTGCCATCTCCCCGGACAGTAAAATCCTGGTTTCCGGCTCCGCAGACGGCGTGATTAAATTCTGGAGCCTCGCCGGTAAAAAGTAATACATTATCGCCTCACGCTTGCCTTTATTTTGATAAATCCTCCTTTCACATTGCCCTTTTACGTTCAAAGTTCAAAGTTTACCCTTCTAAGTTTAAAAAACTCAAAGGTCTTTAATTGTGTTGGAAAGCCTAATAGCGTATAATTAAACCTGGTATTAACAAAGTAATGGGGCCGGTAAGCTGCCATAATATAGAGGTATAAACGAAAGAATGACAATTAACGCTACGGAGCTTGGGATAGAAGAAGAACATAAATCGGGAAATAACCATCACGATTACTTAGAAATGGACCACCCGGCCCGCCCCCAAGGAGCAGCAGCGGAGCCAGATGAAATAGATGAAATTGGCGGTCCGGCTATCCTTGCTTTAGAGGATGGCCGCATCTTTCGAGGATACGCTTTTGGAGCCGAACGTCCTTGCGAGGGCGAAGTCGTCTTTAACACCAGCATGACCGGCTACCAGGAAATTACTACCGACCCCTCTTATCGAGGTGAGATTGTCTGCCTGACCTATCCTATTATCGGCAATTACGGCACTACCACCCTCGATGATGAATCGCGGGAGCCGTGGATTAGCGGCCTGATAGTCCGGGAATATGCCGCCCACTGGAGCAACTGGCGCGGCCAGGAGAGTCTACACCGTTATTTGCAAAAACACGGTATTCCGGGCATTTACGGCCTGGACACCCGCGCCCTCACCCGCCACCTGCGTAGTAAGGGTTTGATGCGGGGTGTAGTGGTGCGAATGGCTCCCGGCATGACCGAAGATGACCTGGTTAACCGGGCCAAACGCAGCCTGATGCCCGCCGACAAAAATGTGGTAGGGGATGTCAGCGCCCCGGCCCTCTATCGCTACCCGGCCCGTTCGCTCGAAGGAGCTAATTTGCGCCTGGCAGTGCTGGATTGCGGCCTCAAAGAAAACATTTTGCGGTCCCTGGCTCGGCGTGGTGTAGATGCTACAGTCGTACCTTATGATTCCAAACTGAGCGACATTATGGCCCTGGAGCCGGATGCGGTTTTCAGTTCACCCGGCCCCGGCGACCCCGAACGCAACCACGAAACCATCGAAACTTTGCAGGGCATCATCCAAAAGCAAGTACCGTTTTTCGGCATCTGCCTGGGCCACCAACTGCTCGGTCTGGCGATTGGGGCGCAGACTACCCGCTTGAAATTCGGCCACCGGGGCGGCAACCATCCTGTAAAAGACTTGTTGACCGGCGAAGTTCACGTTACTTCGCAAAATCACGGCTTTCAGGTAATGGCCGATTCGGTTCCTATAGACCAGGGTTGGGTAGTCAGCCAGGTCAATCTGAACGATGGCTCAGTCGAAGGTTTAGCCCATAGCACTCTACCAGCTTTCTCGGTACAGTACCATCCCGAAGGTTCGCCCGGCCCACAGGATAGTCAATACTTGTTCGACCGTTTCTTGACGATGGTTCAGGCCAAAAAGGATCAACGGTAAGCTAAATGGGCCGTTATAATGATCCCAACAGTTTGCCACCGGACCCTAATCAACCGGACCCGAACGACTATGGGCCGGAGGATTATGATAATCTGCCGCCGTCCCAGCCTCGCCGGGGTGGTCCACCGAGCGGCCAGCCTTTCGATCAACCGACTGAATATTCGCCCTATGTGCCGCCCCGGCAACCACCCGAACCGGGCGATTTTCCACCGGGCAGTCCGGTCCCCCCGCCCCGTCGGCCCATTCCGCCGCAAGGCATCAGCCAATACTTGCCCAACCAGCCGACCGATGTTTATTACCGGGGCTATAATCCGCCTCCGCCGGACGATTACGATGATGACCTGGAGGAAGTCTTTGACGATACCCCTCCGTCCCGTCCTGGAAGTTGGTGGGCCAGGCAGAGCAACCCCACCAGGGTCGCTATAGTTTTAATGCCCGCCGCGATAATTTTGTTAATCGCGTTCCTGGTAATCCTGACCTTATCCGCCGGGAACAACAATAACAATCTAAAAGTGACCAATACTGTCGTGGCCGTGAATCAAACTCCGGTCGCAACTAATACCTTACCGGCTGTAACAATCGTGGTGACACCATCGCCGCCCGCTTTGCTGCCAACCGCGTTACCGGCTATTACGCTCAATCCAGATTTGCCTACCGTTACGCCAGTGCCTTTGCCGACTGCAACCTCCACGCCCGTACCGCCGACACCCCCTCCTACCATAGATGTACCGGCGACTAACGGGGCCGCTACGGCCATGGCGGCAACCGCCGTAGTTAATGATGCTTTTGCTACGGCAGTCGCCAACCAGACTGTTGCCGTCAGGGTAACGGCCACGGCGAATGCCAACGCGACCGCCAACGCA
>JAYSYV010001393.1:0-3116 GCA_043727245.1 Chloroflexota bacterium
TTAGATTACCTTGTGCCTCACACGAAAGCAAATTGAATCTTTACAAGCACTAAGTTGACGCATTTGTCGTTAAGTAGTCACAAAGCACAAATTGTGCCAACTTTCAAACTTTCCTTACCGCATCATCAAGATTTAAGCCGGTTTGGCCGTTTCCTTCACTTCCACATCGCTCCCTGTTAGCTTCGTTATAGTGCTTTGCCAATAGCCTTTGCGCGATGCAGAGGGTTATCCTTTAAGCTTTAAGCAAAAAAAGACCAACCCAGGCCAAAACAGTTAATACTTATGGCTAATACTTTAGCTCAAAAATTGCTGAGAGGGGTTAGAAGGGTTATAATATCCTGGTTGAAATTATTCGAAAATTTGAAAGAGGAGAGTTCTTAAAGTGGCTAAAGTCTATCCTGCGGGTGAGCTACGGCTGGAAAACGTGGGTGAGGAAGTGATTGTACACGGCTGGGTGAACAACCGGCGTGATTTGGGCGGGCTAATTTTTATCGTACTGCGCGACCGGAGCGGTCTTTTGCAGATTGCGATTGACCCTCGTGATAACCCCGAAGCCCACGCCGTTGCCAGCGATGTGCGAAACGAATATGTACTAAAAATTACCGGGAAAATCCGCCAGCGGCCCGAAGGCACTATCAATGACAAGCTGCCGACCGGGCGGATAGAAGTAGTGCCGACTACGCTGGAAGTATTGAACGCGGCCAAACCACTGCCCTTCCAGGTAAACGACAATGCCGAAGTTGATGAATTACACCGCTTGCGATACCGCTACCTGGACTTGCGGCGGCCCTTTATGCAGCGCAATATGATAATCCGCCATCGTATTACCAAGTTTATGCGGGATTACCTGGACGAACGCGGCTTTTTGGAAATTGAAACTCCTATTTTGATAAAAAGCACCCCGGAAGGCGCTCGCGATTATCTGGTTCCAAGCCGGGTGCATCCCGGTGAGTTTTACGCTTTGCCGCAATCGCCCCAGCAATTGAAACAGCTTTTGATGGTGGCCGGTATAGAAAAGTATTTCCAGGTTGCCCGCTGCTTCCGGGATGAAGATTTGCGGGCCGACCGCCAGCCCGAATTTACCCAGCTCGATATTGAAATGAGCTTCATTCAACAGGAAGATATTCTGCAACTGCTGGAAGGGCTTTATATTGGAATGTGCCAGACCGTCCGGCCCGACAAAAAAATGCTGCAAACGCCTTTCCCCCGTTTCAGCTACGACGAAAGTATGGCCCGCTACGGAAATGATAAGCCGGACATTCGCTTTGGCATGGAACTGACCGACATCAGCGACCTTGTGAAAGACAGCGATTTCAAGGTCTTTAGTGGGGCTATCGCCGCCGGAGGCCAGGTCAAGGGCTTGCGCCTGCCCGGTATAGCCGGTTACAGCCGCCGGGAACTGGACGGGCTGGTAGATTTCGTCAAGCAGTTCGGGGCGAAAGGTCTGGCCTGGTTGGCCCTGGATGGCGAAGCTGGCAGCCTGACCAGCAAATCCCCGGCAGCAAAATTCTTCACGCCGGAGCAACTCCAGGCTATCGCTGGAAAGTTCGGCGAGGAAACCAAAGGCGGCGACCTGATGGTCTTTGTAGCCGACCAGCCTACCGTAGTCGCGAACGCGCTAGGCCGTCTACGTAACGAAATGGGCCGCCGGTTGAAGCTGATTGACCCGAACGTTTTTGCCTTCTGCTGGGTAACGGACTTCCCGTTACTGGAATGGAACGAGGACGAAAAACGCTGGGACGCGGTTCACCATCCTTTTACCGCTCCCAAGCCGGAACATATTGCCCTGCTGGACACCGACCCCGGCGCGGCCAAAGCTAACGCCTATGACCTGGTTTGCAACGGGTACGAAACTGCCGGGGGTTCGATCAGAATCCACCAGCGCGATGTGCAGAGCAAGATGTTCAGCCTGATGTCGTACAGCCTGGAGGATGCTTACGCTCGTTTCGGCCACTTGCTCAACGCCTTCGAGTACGGCGCACCGCCTCACGGTGGTATCGCAGCCGGGTTGGACCGCACAGTGATGCTCTTTGCCGACGAGGATAATATCCGCAACGTTATTGCCTTCCCCAAGACTCAGAGCGCGACCGACGAAATGACCCAGGCTCCTTCGCCGGTGGACAGCCGTCAGTTAGCCGAACTGCATATCGCCCTGGCCCTTCCACCTGAAAAGAAACCGAGCCAGGCAAATTAGATGCAAACTTTGAACCTGATTCTGGTCCGCCACGGGCGGACGAGCCATAACCTGGGGTTGCGCCTGACCGGCTGGGGCGACCCGGACCTGGATGACCGGGGCCGAGAGCAGGCCCAGGCTATGGCCGAAAAGGTGACAGGCCAGTTCAAAATTGATGCTCTTTACGCCAGTACGTTGCAACGAGCCAGGCAGACGGCTGGGTTTCTGACCGAGTTGACCGGACTAGTGCCGGAAATCAAAGAAGATTTAAAAGAGCTTAACTTCGGGGAAGTCGAGGGCATGACCATTCCCGAAATCAAATCAACTTACCCGGACCTGTTCGCTAACTGGCGCAGTTTTGACGAGCCGGAATTTGCCTGGCCCGGTGGTGAAACTAAAATGGTGTTCCATACGCGGGTAGACCAGGCTATCTGGGAAATTATTCAGGCCGAAGCGGGCGTTCACTCCAACGTGGCGGTTGTGGCGCACGGTGGTTCGCTGGCCGGGTTTATTTGTGAATTAACCACTGGTAAACCTTACCAGTGGCGGGAGTTCTTGCTGGATAACTGCGAGTATTATGTGGTCGAAGTCCATTTCGAGCAGACACCGCTTACGCGTGATAACTGCACGCTCAAAGTGGCCTATACCGGGCGTATAGTCCCCCTGGCCGCCGATAACTAGGCCGGGTCGCGCCGGGGCATTTCATGGGTGTGAAAGTTCCAGAGTAGAATTGAGAACTTTCATACCCATTTTTATCCAATATTGGCAATTAGAGGGCCATTATTCCAGAAAGGAACCTTCTTGAGCCAGCCAGACACAAATACTGCCGATTAATTAAAGAGTTGGTATAAAATTAAAAATCCCGGCAAACCTTGCGGCTTCTCGGGATTTCGAGCCAAAATTGTTATAGAAGTTGTGCTTGCTACAGGCCGTCCAGCCTTGC
>JAYSYV010001394.1:0-3115 GCA_043727245.1 Chloroflexota bacterium
TCAATTTGTATCTCCATTACCTTTACTTATCCTTTGCTTTGATAGCCCGAACCGTGATTATAACTGGGAAATGTTCATCACTTATGTCAAGCTCTCGTCGGGAAAGTTCCTCGGTAGCCATACCTGAAAGAAAAGCAATAGCTGTCAAAACATTTCCATAAGCTTGAACGGTTATGTTTTCCAACCCAAAAACTTCTCCAAAAAGGGCCAAACAAGAAGCGGTGGTGAAACGCCAGTAATCACTTTTCGCATAAGCCCGCTCGACCCGGCATAATCCTGGCACTGTCGCCAGCAATACACCTCCAGGCCGCAAAATACGGTGAGACTGCCGGAGGGCTGCATGAAAATCATAAATAAGCTGTAGGGTTTGATTGAATATAAAACAATCAAAACTCTCAGAAGCAATTGGGTCGGCCTTAGAAAGGTCAGCTATGATTGTGGCAGCGGAATTGCTCGCATCAATGTCCAGTACATCTACCTTCGACACCCCACTACCAAAGCTTTTGGTATAGCTGCTGTCTTTGATTTCAAGCACATTTCCCTGAATATCTTTACTGCAACTTTCTAGAAACCGTTCGATGTAATAGCGGTCGACCGGCGTACCCCGCTCAATTCCCCAGTTGTCGCTCAGGGGAGTAGTCCGGCGTAGAGTTCCCAGGAAAGCCGGGTGGGACCACCTGAGAAGCTGTTTTCGCAGGAGCAGCCGCTGCCTTTCCGGAATTTTTTTTCGTATTATTGAGAGAATAGAAAATTTCATAAACCTTTAAGTTCCATATTAAATTCAATATACTCCAATTGCAGTCCCAGTTCAGCTTAGTGTTAGCTCTTTATCAGTCTCCTGAATTATTCAAATCTAATTCGGCTTCCCAGAGTCTGACAAACAGGCTGCGCTTCAGAATCTCACTGCCTGGTTTTCCAGCCGCGTCAGCCGCTAAATTGCGGTATTCGGAACGAGAATGCAAAAGCCAGGTCAACAACCGCAGTGGGCGCAAAGCCGACCGCTCAAGACCGGTACGACCGGCGTAACGTTCCATGCACTCGGAAAAAACCCGCCCGGTAAAAGTTGCCGGATCGAGCATGGCCCGGTAAGACTCCTTTAACAAGCCTGAGTCCATAGCTTTATCAATAAAAAAAGCCATGTAAGTCAAGAAGTAGATCAGATCGAGGCCAGGTAATCCCTTGAGCTCGGCACCTTCCCAGTCCAATACGACTAGTTCTCCGCTGTCAGATAACATCACATTCCAGGGAGAGAAATCGCGGTGTTCACAAACGCCAGGCAACGGCCCCAGTTCCCAGAGAATATTCCGGGTCTTCTGGAGTAAAGCGGGGCCGGCAATAGAACCAAAGGAGAGGCTGAAGTCCTGCAGGACCGGTACTACTAAACGGTCCCACCACTCCGAACGCGACACCGGTTCCAGGGAAACGGCCAGATTTATTAGCCAATCGGTCGCTTTTAAGGCTAACTCCCGGTAATTGTCCCGCCCTAAATACGTAAAAAGCGGTGACCCGGTTAGGATCGTTTCGCCAAGAACTAAACTTTCGCCCTGCTTCTCACAAAACAAGACCCTTGGAACACCGGGGAAACCCCCCGGTTTTAATAAGTGTACGGCGGCCAGAGTAGTCGCCTCCCGGTGAAGAGCCGGAACTGCTTCGGCTATTCTGGGAATTTTGACGGCCAGAGTGGGCCGGGTCTGCCGGGGAGCAAACACCAGCCCGACTATTTTATTAATACTGCGTTGGCCTCCGGTGAGTAATAGCCAGGAAAGCTCCGCCGGGGCCACTCCAAAGCCCCATCCCTGCCAGCGAGAGCGGATAATTTCTTCCAGGCCAGGCGTTAGACCGGGCTGTGGCTGGGGCTGTGAAAACGGGGCGGTTTCAGAAGGGGCACTACTGCTACTGCTGGCCGGGCCGGGCAAGAAACTAACTGCCGGGCCAGCGGCAGGAAGGACCGGTTTAATACTGACCACACACACCGGTAAAATTAAACCTGTTAAACGCCCTAATTTCCAGAGATTATAAAGTAAGCTTTTGACGGCTTTCTCCCTTAAAGATACCGGCCTGGAACGGCTTTTTAAAAAATAGCCTAAAGCAGCCGGAGCTTCGTAAGGAAGCCAGAACTGGGCCGCCTTGCGGGAAGGTAAAGGCCACGGCCAGTAGCAGGCCACTTTTTCAAATCCCAGGTTCTCCAGGCGATTTCTTATACGCTTAGGCCCAAATGCCAGTGGAGAGTACCACTCAGCATATAAGGCACCACCGGGTTGCAAAACCTTAAAGGCGGCCTGTAAGGTGGCCTTATCAGGGTTTACTGCCACCGCCAGGTCACAGGAAGAAGAATCGTCCCAGATCTTGACCGTCTCTTTGGCTATAAGCCTGACGGCTTCTTCCAGCGGGCCATCAGTAAAGCAAATACTTCGTTCTGGCGAGGGGTTGGGCAACAAAAAACGCCAGTCTACCCGCCGTAAAAGACGATTGTGAATTTCTCCTGGCAAAATTTTAGCGGAAAGGGCCATTTGAATCTCTTTCTACTCTTAAAATTTCGTCATAGATTTGAGTGACCCTCTCAGTCATCGTTTCTACCGAGAATTCCCTTTGAACCCTTTCTTTTGCGGCAGCAACCAGCTTCTGCGAAAGCAGGGGGTTCGCTATGAGCCTGGATATGGCCCCTGCCAGGGCCGCTGGATCAGCCGGCGGCACCAGAAGACCTGTTTCGCCGTCAATCACAGCTTCGTTTGTGCCGCCGATGTAAGTAGCGATCACAGGTTTACCGGCGGCCATAGCTTCCAGAATTGAAAGGGGTAAACCTTCAAAGAGAGAAGGCAAGACCATAATGTCACAGATACTTAATAAATCCGCGATATCATGCCGGTAACCTAAAAATTGAACCCGGTCAGCTATACCGAGCTGTTGGGCCTGAGTTTCAAGACTTGCCCGCTCAGGACCCTCTCCTACCAGAAGAAACAGCGCTTCTGGCACCTGTACGGCGGCCTGTAACAGGTATTGTTGCCCTTTTTGCTTATCGAGCCGGGCCGGGGTCAGAATTATCGGCCGGGTCGTCCCACCGCTAAAGGCTTCCCTGAGAGGAGAGTTGGACGAGCGGCTAAAAGTTGCGATAGGT
>JAYSYV010001395.1:0-3114 GCA_043727245.1 Chloroflexota bacterium
GTTTTAATTTCATAAGGGTTTATATCAAAGCTAAAACCAAACCCCCTTCTAAAGTCATTTCGTGCAGTTTATCTTCCAGGAGGTTACACTCCCAGACCGCCCTGGGGGATAGGCAAAGGTCAAACTATCCCGGCCACGCTCGTTATGGCACTCGTACAACCGCACGACCAGGCCCGCCCCATCCTCGGCCGGTTTAAGAGCTTCTATTACCACTCCGGCCCGTTCGTTACGCAGCAAAGCAAACTGCGGCAGTTTAGAAGCGGTTTCCGGCAAGCCGGTTAGCAACCGGACCTGAACCCCTATATTCAGTTCATAAGCCATCCGGGCTGTCCGAGCCTTGCGCCAGTCACCAGAGTGCGGGTACAGGCTATAGGTAAACGAGTGGTGGCCCTGGTCGGAGTGTGGGTCCGGCGCGTCGGGCGATTTGAGCAAGGTAAGCCCGATGGTATTCCGGTCCAGGTTGTGGCCGTACTTGCCATCGTTCAGCAGACTCACGCCGTAATCACCTTCGCTCATATCTACCCATTTATGGGCGGAAACTTCATACCGGGCCTGTTCCCAGCCGGTGTTGGAGTGGGTCGGGCGGGTGAAATTGCCATAGGCCACGTCACAGGTGGCATAAGCGGTGTGTAAGTTGAGCGGAAAGAGGGCTTTGACCAGAATTTGCTTATCATGCCAGTCAAGCTCGGTAGCAAAGTCAAGCCTCCTGCTGCCAGTCCAAAGGCTGATACACTGGGTTATAGTTGACTTTAGAAACGGCCGCTTTATTTCAAGGGTAATACGGACCGGTCCCTGCTCGACCACTTGCAGGCTACCGACCGCCAGGATAGGCGTGGCTTTCTCCCGGTAATAAGGTTCGATATTCCAGGCCGTGAAGCGGCGAGGACGGTCTTCATAGGCCGTAAGCCGGTTGGCTGTTGCGCCAGGCATGACGACTTCGCGGCCAAACTCTTTATCGTAAATCGAACTTACTTCTCCCTGACGGTCAAATTCTATCCTTAAAAATTGGTTTTCCAGCACGGGCGGTTCAAGGCTTATCTTCAGGTCCGAGGAGGTGACAGGCGCGTAAGGCTGGCTGTCCCTGACACGGGCATAACCTAAAGACGGCAGCCGCAAACCGGCCAGAAGAATTCCAGTAGAGGTTGGCTGAACCAGGATTGCTTGTTCACCGTCCGCCTCTATCAATCCGGCGGGCAGATTATTGTCCGGCCACTCTATCAATAGCGGCCCTTCCCGTTGCCATGATAGCGGATTAAATACCACCCAACCCTGGCCCGGAATTTCCAGGGCCGTTTGCCGGATGAAAGCGTGGTTCCTACGAGCATCCTCGTATACCGGCCCGATGGATGAACCGGGCAAAATATTGTGGAACTGGTTTAGCAATAACTTTTCCCAGGCTGGTCCCAGCCGTGGCTCGGCTACCGGGTTGCCGGGCAAAACCGCCCAACTGCTGTAAATTTCAGCTTCTCGCAGCAAAAATTCGTTCTGACGGTTGGCCTGTTTTATCCAGCCCTGGCTGGTGAAGGTGCCCTGGTGATATTCCAGGTAAAGTTCACCATAATAGGCGGGTAAGCCTTCGGCCCGGTTCATTTTTTCGCCCAACCGTTCAAAAAAGGCTTCTGCGCTGCCCTGTTCGCAGGCAGGTAAACCCGAAAAGTCCTGCCAGCGAAGTGACCGCTCCAGCATTTCATAAGTCGGACCGCCGCCGCCATCGCCCCATCCGTATAAGTATAATAATTCGCTGTTATGCTCTTTCTGGCGGTATTCTTTCCACAGACCGGCTATCTCGGTGGCATTAAAATTACCGTTATAAGTATGCCAGCGGTCATCATCGGAGGGTGTGGTAACAAAGTGGGCTAATACTCGTGTGCCGTCTAACCCTTCCCACCAGAACGTATCGGCCGGGAAACGGTTAACCTGACTCCAGCTTAGCTTGGTGGTCATAAAATAGTCTACCCCGCTGCCCCGCATCAACTGGGGTAAGGCCGGTCCAAACCCGAAAGCGTCCGGTAGCCATAGTACCCGGCTGCGGCGGCCAAATTCCCGTTCCAGGAAACGCTGCCCGTATAGAAACTGGCGCACCAGGCTCTCGCCACCGGTCAAGTTACAATCGGACTCGATCCACATCGCCCCTAGTGGTTCCCAGCGTCCCTCGGCTACCCGCTCCTGAATGCGCCGGTAAAGCTCCGGTTGGTCCTCTTTAATATACTGGTAAAGTTGGGGCTGGCTCTGAGTATAATGGTAATCCGGGTATTCTTCCATATACTTCAGGACCGTGCTGAAGGTCCGCGCAGCTTTGCGGCGAGTCTGCCACAGCGGCCACAGCCAGGCCATATCTATATGCGAGTGGCCGGTAACAATATGCCGGGGCCGGTGCAAAGGGGCCACTTCCCTTAACTTGAGGTAGCCTTGCTCCAACAAGGCGTTGGCTTCGTCAAGTGAAGCCATAAATGAAGGCGAACCGGGCTGACTGAGGTCTAACACCCGGTAAGCCCGGTTTAACAGGGTGGTAAGTTCGGTGTGTAACAGGGTAGTGTCAGGAATTTCGGCGGCGGCCATTACCCCGGCTTGCAGGTTGAAATAAAAGGTTTCGGCCGGGCCGTTAATCACTACCAGGGTGTAATCTACCAGTACTGGCCGGGAATTTTTAACCCCGGAATAGGCTTCAACGGCCAGCCGGAAGGTTTCTTCACCGGTGGCCTTTTGGGTTAAAACTATCCGGTCGTGAAACTTGCCCAGCCCCTGCGTTTCCTGCCCGTTGAGGTAGACCCGCATTTCCGGCTCCGAAACATCCCGGTAAGGGCCTAACCTGAGCTTGAGGGCCACGCGCCGCCCGCCCCATTCCGCCGGAATTGCCAGCACACCCTTAAACCAGCAGGTTACATCACTTTCGCCCCAGGTGCCGCCAGGACCGATGGATTGCCAGCCGCCGTATTGCTCGAGCTGCTCCGGGCGGCAACCAACCGGCGGGTCGGCTGACCATTCCAGGCCGTCCAGGGGCTGCTCGGCCAGGTGCAGGTAGGGTTTGAACTTTTCAAGAGCGGCACTGAGTTTACTTATTATTTGTGATTGCATTTTCCTCTTATTTTATTAACAAGCCGGGCTGTCCGGCCC
>JAYSYV010001396.1:0-9461 GCA_043727245.1 Chloroflexota bacterium
GAACTGAAAAAACGCTACACCATCATTATTGTCACCCATAATATGCAGCAAGCTGCCCGCGTTTCGGACAAGACCGGCTTTATGCTCGCCGGGGTCGAGCGTACCGGCGAACTGGTTGAGTACAACGAAACTAAAAAGGTATTTACCTCTCCCCAGGAGCAGCGGACCGAAGATTATATCAGCGGGCGCTTCGGTTAGAAGTATTGGAAAAGTGTCGGATGCCTGGCGCTTTCCAATTCCTACTATAGAGGTAAATTTATTTGAAAGAGGATTGTAGTGATGAGCGAGTTAACGGGAAGTATGAGTGCAACTAAATTACAGATTAGAACAGCGGTAGGGGCGGCTGACGCAGTAGGGGTAATCGAAACGGCTGATGCTGGTGAACCTAAACTAGAAATTCAAAACTTGAATTTTTATTATGGCAAATTTCAAGCTTTACGAAATATCACCGTTAAAATGCCCAGCCGCCGGATTACTTCCATAATTGGACCGAGTGGGACCGGTAAATCTACTTTCTTACGCCTCTTTAATCGAATGAGCGATTTAGTGCCGGGTACACGCGTGGAAGGCCAGGTCACGTTAGACGGTCAGGATATTTTCGACTCGATAGACCTGGTGAAGCTGCGTAGCCGGGTGGGTATGGTCTTTCAAAAGCCCAATCCTTTCCCTAAATCCATTTACGATAATATCGCTTACGGCCCTCGCATGCACGGCATCAAGCAAAAGAAGCAGCTAGACGAAATCGTGGAAACCAGCGCCCGGAGCGCCTTTATCTGGAACGAAATCAAAGATAAACTTCACATTTCGGCTATGGCCCTATCGGGCGGTCAGCAGCAGCGCCTGTGCATCGCACGAGCTATCGCGGTCCAGCCGGAAGTCATTTTAATGGATGAACCGTGCAGCGCGCTTGACCCTATTTCGACTATCAAAATCGAAGAGTTAATGCTCACTCTGCGTAACAATTACACTATCGTGATCGTCACCCACAATATGCAGCAGGCTGCCAGGGCCAGCGATTTTACTTCGGTCTTTATGATGGCTCCCGACCGGGCCGGGGAACTGGTGGAATTTGGCCCCACCAAAGAGATTTTCACCAGGCCAAAAGATGAGCGAACTGAACAGTATGTTACCGGGCGGTTTGGATAATCCAGGAACAGGTAGTAAGGAATAGAACTTATGCTGAGTAGCAGACCCCGGTTTGACAATGACTTGAAGCAACTTCAAGATGACGTTGTAAATATGGGTAATCTGGTAAATAGAGCTTTGAGTCAGGCTATCAATGCTCTCATTCGCCGCGACTACACTTTATCAAGGTTTGTAATTGAAGATGACAAGGAAATAGACCGGCAGCGCTTTGTCATTGAGGACAAAGCTTTAGGTGTATTTGCGACCCAGCAACCGGTGGTCGCCCAGGATTTACGGATGGTCGCTTCGGTCCTTAATATAGCCGGTGAGCTTGAAAGAATGGGCGACCATGCGCGGGGAACGGCCCGGATAAATTTACTGATGGGCGACCAACCCCACCTTAAAATGCCGGTCGAGTTCACCCAGATGGCTGAGATAAATCGCCAGATGCTGGATGCGGCCCTGAAAGCTTTTGTCTACCAGGATGGCGAAGCCGCTCTAGCTGTAGCCAGGCGGGATGACGAAGTAGATATTCTCTACGACAAAATTTTTCGGGAGATGCTTCAAATAATGCTGAGTGATGCCAGCTTGATTAACGGGGCTAATTATTTAATCTGGGCCGCTCATAACCTGGAACGTTTTGGCGACCGCATTACCAATATTTGCGAACGCATCATTTTTGTTAACACCGGCAAAATGACCGAAATTGTGCCTAGCCGGGAGGAGCGCAAGTTGCCGCTGGACCAGGCCGGTCATGCTTTTGCCAGTGCCAGGCAGGAATTGGAAGGTTAGCCCCATTACTCATTAAATAAAGGCCGGTCCAGGCTTCAACCCCTGGACCGGTTTTTAATTGCCGTTGAAATCAACTACATTCGCAAATAATTCATTTAGTTTTTCGACATCCGTTTCGGGCAAGGGTGGCTTCAAAAACGCGGCGGCGTTAGTTTTGAGGTGGTCTATGCTGCCGGTCCCAACCAGCACCACATCTACGCCCGGCTCGTAGCGGCAAAAACGGTAAGCCGCTTCGGTCAGGCTGTCAACCTTGCCATCCTCGGAACATTCCAAAGGGATTTATGAGGGCCAGCGCCGGACTACCGACCAAAAACGGATGATCAACCTGACGCGCTCTGCCTATGCCGGACAGCACCGCTATGCTACAATTACATGGTCTGGCGATACAGCCGCTACCTGGGAAACTCTGCGAAAGCAGATACCTGCCGGGTTGAATTTCTACCTGACCGGTTTACCCTACTGGACATTGGAGCTTTCTTTGTCCAGCGCAAGCCCGACCTGTGGTTCTGGGCCGGTGACTACGACCAGGGCATTGAGGATGCGGGCTACCGCGAGCTGTATGTGCGCTGGTTTCAACTGGGGGCTTTCCTGCCGATGTTCCGTTCCCACGGGACCGATACACCCCGCGAAATATGGCGGTTTGGCGCACCGGGCGAGGCCACCTATGACTCGCTGGCAAAGTTTTTAAGGCTGCGCTACCGGCTGCTGCCTTACATCTATTCGTTGGCCGGGCAGGTGACCCAGGAAAATTATACGATGCTGCGGGCTTTGGCTTTCGATTTCCGAAATGACCCGGCCACCTACAACATCAGCGACCAGTTTTTGTTCGGTCCGGCTTTCCTGGTAAACCCGGTAACAAGCCCGATGTATTTTTCGGTGGGTTCGGTGGCGCTTGAAGGTGTCAGCCAGACTCGCCCGGTCTATCTACCGGCTGGCAGCGATTGGTACGATTACTGGACCAATCAACTCTACACAGGCGGCCAGACCATCGAGGCCAGGGCCGACCTGGCTACCTTACCGCTCTACGTCCGGGCTGGCTCAATCGCTCCGGTCGGGCCGGAGGTTCAATTTTCGGGCGAACAACCGGACGCGCCGCTCGAACTCAGAATCTACACCGGGCAGGATGGCAGTTTCAGGCTGTACGAGGATGAAGGCGACAATTACGGGTATGCGCAAGGCGCTTTCTCAACTATCCGGTTGGGCTGGGAAGATGCCACCCGGACGTTGACGCTGGAAGCACGCCAGGGCAGTTTTACCGGTATGGCCGCTTGCCGCGAATTTCGTGTCGCCCTAATTGAGAGGAATGGACTGGAAGTTTCAGCAGAAGACCTGTTCCCGGTACAATATGACGGTAAGCAAGTTAAACTTGTTTTTTAAAGCCCGTTATTGCTAAATTTACTAATAATTTAAGGAGTTGTTTATGACAGATTTGTTGAGAAAACCGCTGGCCCGTGAGAGTACCAGCGACCAGTACGCTCCCCAGAAAAGCGATAAATTTACTTTTGGCCTCTGGACGGTCGGCAACCGGGGTCGTGACCCCTTTGGCGATGCCGTCCGCGATACTATTCCCCCACTCCGCATTGTCGAAAAGCTGGCTGGATTGGGCGCTTATGGCATCAGCCTTCATGATAACGACCTTGTACCGATTGACGCTACTCCGGCTTTGCGTGACAAAATCGTGAGCGAGTTCAAGCAAGCCCTCACTGATTATGACCTAAAAGTGCCGATGGCGACGGTCAATTTATTCTTCCACCCTGTTTTCAAGGATGGGGCTTTTACTTCCAATGACCCGCGAGTCCGTAATTTCGCTATCCAGAAAACCATGTCGGCCATGGATTTGGGCCACGACCTGGGCGCGAAAATCTTCGTGTTGTGGGGTGGGCGTGAAGGGGTCGAAACGGATGCCTGCCGTGAGGCTGGTGAGGGTATCAAACGGATGCGCGAAGCCCTGAATTTCCTGTGCGAATATTCGCTTTCGCAGGGCTATGACTATAAATTTGCCCTGGAAGCCAAACCGAACGAACCGCGTTCCGACATTTATTTCCCGACTTCCGGCCATATGCTGGCGTTCCTCTATACCCTGGACCATCCCGAAATTGTCGGCCTTAACCCGGAAGTAGCCCACGAGCAGATGAGCGGCTTGAATTTCTATCATGGCGTATCCCAGGCTATTGAAGCGGGCAAGCTTTTCCATATTGACCTTAACGACCAGAAACCGGGCCGTTACGACCAGGACTTGCGGTTTGGTAGCGAAACTATCAAGGGCATGTTCTATCTGGTGAAACTTCTGGAAGAAAGCGGTTACGCCGGACCTCGCGCTTTTGATGCTCACGCCTACCGGACCGAAGACGAGAACGGAGTATGGTCGTTCGCTTACGGCTGTATGCGGACCTATAATCTCTTGAAGCAAAAAACCAAATTGTTTGCCCAGGATGCCGAAATTCAGGGTATACTCAGCGACCTGCGGGCCAGTTTTGGCCCTGCTCCGGTGGATACGGCCAAGTTCAGCGCCGATACCGCCGCCAAACTCAAGGCAACTCCGTTCGACATCAACGCTATCGCCGCGCCTGGCTTGAATTACGAGCAACTCGACCAACTGGTAATTGATTTATTGCTGGGGGTAAGAGGCTAAATTTCTCATCAGCTTGCCGGATGACCGGTTTACTATAAAAAGTAAGCCGGGTATCAACAGGGAATAAGTTATCAATTTGCCAACCGGGCAGCTTGTAAGGCTTTTAAAGCTTATGACTGCCCGGTTGGCAAATTAGGGATTATTTCTCGCCTTTTTGGTCCTTTTACAGGACTAACAAGTTCAAGAACCAACGAACACTTTGTCATCCTGAAGGTAGCAGTACCAATGAAGAATTGTTATGGTGGAACGGCGCAATGAAGGATCGGGGTACTCGCTTGCGGGTTCCGGTGAGCTACCGCATATACTTAGACCTGGCCTGATTCCAGGTGGATGGGACGGCCTCTGAATCAGTCAGAGTAACTGCCAGGTCGTTTTTTACGGTAGGGTTTTAGCCGGAAATAAAAAATGGGGCTACTCTCGAAAAAGTAATCCCATTCCAGCAGAAAGTTAGGCGGTTCGGATGCGTTGGCCGTCCTTCAGAAACGGTTCAGCACAGTACAATATCTCGTCGGAGTCTTTTTTGTGAATAGGTTCGGCGGAATATTGAGCAATCCAGGCCCGGCGGAAATTAGTTGTCGTGTTGAAACCGCTACGGTGCAGCAGAGTGCTGGAGAAAACGGCGATACTACCAGCCGGCACGATTACCGGGATGCCCGGATCATCCCCAAAATAGCCGACCTTATCATTGACGGTGTTGTCGGTTTCGTGAGGAATGATGGCTTTGGTCCCGGCCCGCGAGTAGGGCAGAACGTAAATAGTGCCGTTTTCCTCGCTCATGTCGTCCAGGGCGACCCAGCAGGTCAGGTATAGTTGGTGTTCGTAACCCAGGTAGCCGGAGTCCTGATGCCAGCTAAATTTCAGACCTTTTTTAGGGGCTTTGACCACGTACTGGTCAAGAAACAGGTAAAAAGTATCACCCAGGGTTGCCCGGTTAATTTCGGCCGTTACATCACCGAAGACAACCGGCCCTAACAGTATGTGGATAGGGCCGGAACTGGTTAACCGGATTTGCAACAGCTCCGCCAATGAGCCTCTGACGGAAGCCAGCCCTACCGGGAATTTCTGTAAGCAACTGGACCTCACCCGCAGCCAGAGGTTGAGAAGATTGTTCAAAGAGTTGCAAGAAGGCCGGGCCGATACACCCCGCTACAACGCCGGGCTGGGTTATTTACTTTTGCTGGCCTGGGACGCTCATCTCGCTACCACCCAGCTTGTGACAAGCTCACTGATTCATCCGGCGGTGAAACAGGCTATCCAGATTATCCAGCATGTAGATGCCTCAATCGGGGTTCAAGCCCTGGCAAACGAGGTGGGCCTGAGCGCCTCTCGACTGAGTCATCTTTTTGAAGAGCAAACCGGCCTTTCACTAATCGAGTTTCAAAATAATCACTGTCTTAAACGGTTTTTGGAATTACACGAAGAAGCGCCTTCCCTGACCATGCTTGACACCGCCTTACAGGCCGGGTTTGGCAGCTATCCCCAGTTCTACCGGGTCTTTAAGCGGCTGACCGGGAACAACCCGGCCCCGTATTTCCGCCAACATGCTCCCAACCCGGCAGGTCACTGGTCCTGAAACATTCAAAAGAGAAAGGAATTGCATTGGCAAACGCGATTGTAGGCTATGAGATAACCCGTATTCAATATCCTCGGAACCGGATAATCGGAGATTCGCAGGTCCGGTCTGATTTTCATTATAAGGGACTGTTAGAACTGCATAATGATAAAGGTCAGGTGGGCCTGGGTTTCTTTGAGGCGCTGTTTTCCCCGCTGCCGTCCCAGGCCGAATTGAAACGGCTCTTTGAGTTTGAAGTTTTCCCCGGTCTGGAAGGCCAGAACCCTTTTAGCCGGGTCAACCGGGTTTCGCGGCCTCGCGGAGGCAATATCCGCCCGAATATGTTCGGCCATGCGCTTGAGCAAGCCCTCTGGGATTTGCAGGGTAAAGAACTAAACCTGCCGTTATTCCGGCTGCTGGGCGGCAAGAATAACCGGGTTAAAACCTATGCCAGCGGCCTTGACTATCACATGACTAACGATGAATTTAGCGCCTTTTTCGAGGGGAAAGCCCGGCTGGGCTTCACGGCTTTTAAAGTTAAGGTAGGCCATCCTGAACTGGAATGGGATATCATGCGGCTGACTGCGGTCAAAAAGGCTGTGGGCGAAAAGGCGGTCCTGATGGCTGACGCTAACGAAGCCTGGTCGCCGAAAGAGGCTATCCGGCGGCTCCATGCCTACCGCCAGGCCGGGATTAACCTTTACTGGATAGAAGACCCCTGTCTACGGGATGATTTTGAGGGGTTAAAACTGATTATCCAGGAAGTACCCTGGGTCCACGTCAATAGCGGCGAGTATTTAGACTTGCGGGGGAAACGCAAGCTGATGGAGCAGGGGGCGGTAGATATTCTCAACATTCACGGCCATATCGGGGATAGCATGAAGGCCGGTTGGCTGGCCGCCGAACACGGCATACCAATCTCGATTGGCAACACGCCGCACGAAATAGGGGTTCACCTGGCCGCCGCTCTGCCGGAAGTAGTCGGCTTTGAATATTCGTTCCTGGATTACGACCAACTCCTTGAGCAGCCGGTAGTTATCCAGGACGGTTACGCTCTCGCGCCCGAGCGCCCCGGTCACGGCCTGACAATTTCGGAAGAAGCTCGTAAGAAATATGCCCAGGCCGGGTAACTTTTGATTATCTGGTCTAACCGATCTGGAAACTGAGCATTGAAACCGAGCGGCCAATCAATCCCTTCGACCAGAAATTTTATTTTTTCGTCCGGCCTACGAAGCCCAATCAGGTAGAGAAGCGGAAGATAGTGTTCGGGCGTGGGGACGGACAGCTTCGCGTCGGACGTAAGGGTCTGGTAGTTGACCAGGGCGGCATCCATCCTCGCTCAACAAATTATCTTTCACTTTTTCTTCAAATCGAGCGGCCCAGTCGAAAGCTTTCGCGGAAGGCTCTCCACTGATATAACCGGACAGGTTGTGGACAACATTGCCAGTACTCATTATCAAAACCCCTTCATCCCGCAAAGGCATCAGCAATTTTCCCAGTTCGTAATGAAAGACGGCGGGCTGCGGGCCGTCAATACTGAGCTGGATTACCGGAACGCTGGCATCGGGAAAGACATGGATGAGGACGGACCATGTGCCGTGGTCAAAGCCCCAATCGTCTTCATCCAGCCCGACCGCCAGGGTACTGCCTGCTACTCAATCGGGGTAGCGTTATAGCGTAAAAGGCTGCTGTCACCAGTAACAAGGTCAGACCTTTGTTCACGGAAAGTAGCCATGTGCGCGGAATTGAAATGGCTTTCCAGGGCGGCCTGATTTTCCCAGAGTTCGACTGCCATAAAGACATCGGGATTCTCCAGTGTAGATACGAATTTATACTCGATACAACCCACCTCTTTTCGGGTAGCTTCCTCCATCTGTAAAAAGAACGGGATTGCTTCCTTGCGTCTTCCCGGCTTAATTTGAATTGTAGCGTGCAGAATTATCATTTTCTTCCTCTTATTTTAAAGCTTAGGTTTAATATGGTAACTTACCGGCCCATCCAACCACCGTCTACGGTGAGGATATGGCCGTGAATAAAATCCGAACCTGCGCCTGCCAGGAACAGGGCGGCCCCGGCTATATCTGCGGCCTCGCCCCAATCCCCCTGCGGAATACGGCTGACAATGGCGCTGTTTCTGGTGGGGTCGGTCTGCAAAGCGGCAGTATTTTCGGTCCTGATATAGCCTGGAGCGAGGCCGTTCACGTTAATCTTTTTGGAAGCCAGTTCGTTGGCGAGAGCTTTGGTGATGCCAGCCAGCCCATGCTTGGCGGCGGTGTAGGCTGGTACAAAAAGGCCGCCCTGGAAGCTGAGTAACGAGCAGGTATTGATGATTTTGCCGCCCTGGCCCTGGGACAACATCTGCCGGGCGCAAGCCTGAGCCAGAAAAAAGGGGACTTTCAGGTTAGTATTAAGTACCGCGTCCCAATCGGCTTCGCTGTATTCCAGGATGGGCGCACGCCGGATAATCCCCGCATTATTTACCAGAATATCCAACCGTCCAAAGTTCGCCAGGGCCGCTTGAATGACCGGGGCAATGCTTGCCATCCGGCTTAAATCAGCCGGGAAATGGACAAAAGCTTGCCCGGTTTCTTGCAGGGCTGCAACAACTGCCGGTTCGGGAGCGGTGCGACTGACCAAAAGCACTTTCGCCCCGGCCTGGGCCAGTTTGACTGCGATAGCCGCGCCAATGCCCCGACTGGACCCGGTAACAACGGCCACTTTCTCATTCAGTTCGTACATTTTTACCTTTCTGAAGGTCCGGACTGCCTTATCACCAGGGCAGCTTTGCCGAATTTACCGGGGAAACTTATAAAAACCGCTTCTCTACTAGCGAAAAGCCGGGGAATGTACCCGGCTTTCTCACTTTAACATCGTTACTTATAGGCTCTAAACCTACCGGCTACTCACTCTTTACCGGTTCCAGCAGGTCAGCGTGGTGGCGGCGGGCGACATCCGGGTGAGAACGCAAGCGGCTTTTAAGCAGGTTCTTGCCAACCTCATAAAAGAGGGGATTCAGAGTGTCCTGGGTCAGCCCTCGCTGCCCTTTAGCCAGTTCCGGCGGTAAATCCAGCAAGGGTATTGAGGCATCCAGCCGGGCGCTGAAGAAGTAACCAATTGATAGCCGGTCAGTGCCAGGCGGTGGCGTAATGGCCCGGTGAACGGTGGCTCGCAGGTAGCCGTTTGAGGCCAGTTCGAGCAGTTCCCCTATATTGATTACAAAAGTCCCCGGCATCGGTGGGGCGCTAATCCAATTTCCTTCGTAATTGACCTGTAGCCCTTCCTGGACATCTTGCAACAATACGGTCACGAACCCGCCATCTTTGTGAGCGCCCACGCCCTGGTCGTCCTCGGTCTGGTCGC
>JAYSYV010001397.1:0-3109 GCA_043727245.1 Chloroflexota bacterium
ACCGGGCGACCAGCTTTCAAATCCTGCAAGTGCCGGTAGAGCAAGGAATTATCTAGCGCGTCGGGGTGGTCATAATTCACTTTGTCGCGGTCCTGAAGCGAAAGATAGCTCTGGTCTTTGTAATACGAGTCGTGCTGGAGCAAAGCCACCTGGTCCGGCCCGATAGTTTCGACAAGATGCTGGGAAACCGTAGTTTTACCGCTGCCAGTGCCTCCGGCCACGCCGATAATCAAAGGGCCGGAGGGAATATTACCTGAAGACCAGGCCGCCCCTTCCTCTTGAAGTGTCATGCTTTTATCGCTAACCAAAGCCACTTTTTAATAAACCCCCCTAACTCAAGCAGGCCCGGCTGCCCTGGGGCCTAAGCCGTAATTTAGGCCAAGTGTAGACAACCAGCCGGGCTTTGTCAATTCTTTATATTTCCTACTGAAAGTTAGCTCCTAACGCCACTGGTAGTATTGCAGACCCACGTTACCTATTTTCACCTGATAAGCCGCCGCATTGAACGGAGTATAAGTCAGCACTCGACGCTCAAAGAGTTGCACCAGCACATCTTTTTCCACACCACCAACAACAGTCCTGGTCCAGTAAGGCTCGGTAATCGGGTAGCCGGTGGCCGAAAATAATGGGTCAAAGATACGGCCCTGGTTCTGGGACTGGTCGAATGGCCCGGCATTGACGATTATAGGCCCGCTAGAATTAAGGAAGGCCCAGAACGGGCTGGCAATATAGAATAGTTGCACAAAACAACTACCTCGGCTATAATGCTGCCTGGTGGAAAAACCTGATTAGAATATATTTTCCGGTCTTCCAAATTTTACCGATAATTTTCTGGCCCCACTTGCATTGATATGTTATATTGTAATTACGCATTACAAGCATACTCAATTTGGCGATTGCAGAAGGTTTTATAGACTAACCGTTAAGGACTGGCAGCAATGTTGCTGGTGAAAAGCCTGGCATCCGGAAAGGGTTGTTTACCCGGTATTTAAGCAGGTTCTTTAGCGGTCATGGGAGATTGCACCAGGCTATAAGTTCTACTCAGCTAAACTGGTATTTCAGGCCGGAATTAGCTGCATCTGGGCAAGCTTCAGGAGTGAAGGTTATTTGATAGAAAATAATAAGGTTTCGCAATTTCCGGCAAAGAGCCGCCGGATAGCCTCTTTGATTGTCAGTGTGCTGGCCTTGAATTTAATAGCCAGTTTGAGCATCACTTCCGCCCTGGCCGCCCCGGTTCCAGGTTCACATTTCCCACCGCTTACCAAACCCCAAACTTCACAGCTACTTGCCGAAAACCCGGCTCAACTTGGTCTGTCCGGTTATACCAACCTGCTCAATACAAGTTTAGTCAGCGGCGAAAGCATCAAACTGGGGGGTGATGAGATAGTGCCGCCGCGTTGGAGCGGAAGTTGGGCCGACTACGGTATGTATACCAGCCAACCTAAACAATTTGAAGAACCTTTTAACAATTTACTCGTTTCCTGGAATGGCAGCGAACCGTCCGGCACGAACCTGGAAGTAGATATACGGGTCAGCCCGGATAAGCTGAACTGGACTTTATGGCAAACACTGGATAGCAGCGGGCAAGCGGCCTCTTTCGGCCAGTCTAACGCTTTTCTCTACGCCCAATACCGGGCCAGGCTTTTCTCGGATGCACCCGGCAAATCGCCCAGCTTTGGCGACATCAAGCTGGAAGCTAACCGGCGCAGTTTGGAAGGAACCACTACAGCCAGTTATTTTTCTCTCTCGAATATTGCCTCGGCCAGCCCGGCCCAGGCTACTCCGGCTCCGACCTATAGCGTTTATGCCACGCGAGAAGGTCTGGTTGGTGGGCGGACCGCCAATGGTCATATCATTACAGAACGGGACCATTTCGTTTCGCTACCGAGTTGGAGCGCCCTGAACGACCT
This sequence comes from Chloroflexota bacterium, assembly GCA_043727245.1. GTDB lineage: Bacteria > Chloroflexota > Chloroflexia > Chloroheliales > Chloroheliaceae > 54-19. Next base: position 1,911 of record JAYSYV010001397.1, read on the forward strand.
GGGCAAGCAAGATTACATGGTCAAGATTACAGCCCCTAACGGTCGGACCGCTACGGCTCCGGTTATGGACGTGGGCCCGTGGAATTTCAAAGACAACTACTGGCACAATCCCCGCTTTGAGTTTAAGGATTTGCCGGTGGGCATACCCCAGGCCGAGAAAGCTTATTATGAAAAGCACAACGATGGCCTCAACGAAAGTGGTCGCCGGGTCGGCAATCCGAGCGGCATAGATATTGGCGATGGTACTTACTGGGACGATTTGGGTCTGGGCGGGGCTTCAGCCGGTAAACTCGACATTACTTTCCTGTGGGAAGGAACTGCGCCAACGGCAGTGCCAGCACCAGCAGCAGCGGATATAACCGATGTAACTGCTTCGGGAGCCTGGCACAACGGGGTTATCCTTAAATGGAATACTAATGTCGCCACCAACGGCTGGGTGGAGTACGGCCTTAGCGCAAAGTACGGCCAGCGTACTGCCCTGGACAACCGCATGGTTAGCAGCCACCGCTTGGTGTTGACCGACCTGACACCGGGCGAAGAATACAGCTATCGAGTTCACGGCAAGGATATTTATGGTAATGAGGTAGTTTCTGCCAGGGAAACTTTCTCAACTCTGCCAGGTGTGAACACAATGCTTGTGCCTTTCCTGAGCGACCGGGGAATTGGTCTGGACCTGGGCAAAAAGAGCCAGAGCCTGACTCTGCTAGGAGCCAGAATTAACCCGACATACTGGAACGACAACCCAAATAACGATTTCCAGGCCGGGGCGACCACCAAACCGGGCGCTATCACTATTACGGGCAATCTCGACCTGGATTTCGTTCCGGTCTGTGACGATAATGGCCGGAATTGTTCGATGGGTTACGGCAGCGGCTTTAAAAACTTCGTCCGGTTCAGCAATGCCAAAGGTGAAACGTTCGAGGTTGGGGCTATCCACGACTTCAGCCTTTCGCCTAACGGTATGACAACCCTCCTGGAAGCAAACCTGAGCGGAAACAAAAAAGTCCGGCAGTACGGCGTACCCGACTCGTATGACCAGAAATGGCCGCACCACTACCATTTCTTCTGGTGGCAAAACAAAATCCTGTTCAGCTACGACTACGGAACGCCTCAGATATTTACCTTTAACCAGGACGGTCTTCAAATTAGCTTCGTAGGCGCGGGCCGAGCCAAGGATGACGTGGTAGGTATCAACTTCG
>JAYSYV010001398.1:0-3104 GCA_043727245.1 Chloroflexota bacterium
AAAGCTATTCGAGATGCCCTGGCCCAGATTAAGAATTACGAGGGTGTTCTGGGAACCTTCTCCTTTGACGATAACCGCAACCCGGTCCACAAGCCGGTGACGGTTACCGTCAAAGGCGGCAAGTTCGAGCTTTTCCAGTAGCCCTATGGTTGACGGAAGTCTGCTGACCAACCCGGTCTACCTGTTGCAAAACCTGGTGGACGGCCTGGCGCGAGGAGCGGTTTACGCCGTCTTCGCGCTGGGTTTCACCCTGATTTTTGGGGTGCTTGACATTGTAAACCTGGCCCACGCCGCGACTTACATGTGGTGCGCGTTTGCGGGCTGGGTGGTTATGGCCCAGTTAAACATGCCTCTTATTGTCGGGCTGCTAGCCGCCATGCTTTTTGGTGGGCTGGTGGCGGTATTGCTGGAATTTATTGCTTTCCGGCCTTTGCGTAAAGAAGGGGCCGAACGGCTGGCCCCAATGATTAGCAGCATTGGGGTTTCAATTATCATGGTCAGCCTGGCCGAAGCCCAGTTCGGCGCGCAGAGTAAAAAATTCCCGGCTGCCGTGCTGGACCCCAAACCGCTCTACCTGGGCGGCACGGGTGGGGTAAGGGTTTCCTGGGGCCAGCTTTTAATTGTGGTCGTGTCTGTTATCCTGATGGTGGCCCTGGGTTATCTCATTCGCCGGACCAAGACCGGCAAAGCCATCCGGGCGGTCGCCTACAGCCAGCGGGCAGCCCGGTTGCTCGGTATCAACGTAAACCGGGTGGTGGTCATTACCTTCTTTGTAGGCGGTGTTTTGGCCGGGGCAGCCGGTATCCTGATTGGGCTGCTGACCAACAATATTACTCCCAGCATGGGGGCCGATATTGAACTGCGTGGGCTGGCGGTGGTTATCCTGGGCGGATTGGGCAATATCGAAGGGGCCGTGGTCGGCGGGCTACTCCTGGGGCTGGTTGAAACCATTTCGATAGCCTATTTCGACCGGGGCAGCGACTATAAAGACGCTATCGCTTTTTTAATCCTGTTCCTGATTCTGCTCATTCGACCCAACGGACTCTTTGGACGGCAGGAAGCAAACCGGGCATGAGTACAAAACGCACCGTTGGAGTTTATTTACGCTACGTCCTCTACGGAATTTTAGTCATTTCCCTGGTAGGGTACGCGGTCTACTTTATACAAAACCCCAACATCAACGACCTGAACCGCTTTCTGATTAACGCTATTCTAGGTCTGAGCATTTTCATAACCCTCAATACCGGTTTACTGTCCCTGGCGAACGCCGGTTTCATGGCGATTGGAGCTTATTCCTCGGCTATCCTGGTAGCTAAAGTTGGGTTACCTCTTTTCCTTAGTCTCCCGGCGGCCATGCTGATTTGCGGGTTTATCGGCCTTATCATCGGCTTGCCGGTTCTGCGGCTGAACGATGTCTATCTGGCAATAAGCACCCTCGGTTTTGGCGAAGTGGTACGCGTAATCATCATAACTACCCCCGACCTGACCGGGGGGGCCACCGGGGCCAATCTTTCTACTGGCTTTGCCTTTGAAAAGATGCGGCTGACCGAACCCTGGATGCTGGTCTTGTTTTTGGCCCTCTTGATTTACCTTTTCTACTGGTTGGACCGTTCCAAGACTGGCCGGGCTTTGCGGGCCGTTCGTCAGAACAGTTCGGCTGCTGCTAATATGGGTATAAATGTGTTCTATTACCGCAACCTGTCCTTTGTTATGAGCGCGGTAATTGCTGGGGCCGCCGGGGTCTTTTACGCTCACCAGGTCGGTTCGCTGGATAACGGCGATTTCCGGTTCAGCCGGGCGGTGGATATTCTCAGTTACGGCGTGCTTGGCGGCACGACCCACTGGTTTGGCCCTATCCTGGGAGCCGGATTGCTAACAGCTCTACCGATTTTCTTACGCGAAATAGTTGGCACTTCGGTAGACGTGATAAAGAATTTTGCCCAGTTGCCGCTCATCATTAACGGCCTGGCCCTGCTGCTGGTGGTAATATTTTTACCGGGTGGCCTGTTTGCCCCTTCACGTTTTAAGCGCAAGGCTCCGGTTATAAATGAAGATGAACTTAAAGACGAAGCCCTAATCCCGTTTGAAGCCGCCAGCAACCAAACGTCCGGTGACAATAAACCCTTACTGGAATTGCGCGAGGTTACGCAGGTCTTTGGCGGGATAACGGCGGTTGACAACATCAGTTTTCAGATTCCGCCGGGTATTATTTGCGGCCTGATTGGGCCGAACGGTTCGGGCAAGACGACCCTGATAAACTTGATTACCGGCATTTATCGCCCGGTAAAGGGCCATATTTTGCTGCGCGGCCAGGAGATTACCGGCAAACCTTCCTATATAATCGCACAACTGGGCATCGCCCGGACTTTCCAGAATATCCGGCTTTTTAACGATATGACCGTATTGGAAAATGTGATAGTCGGCCACCACGCCCGCATAAAGACCAATTTACTGACTACCTGGCTGCGTCTGCCCCAGGAACGCCGCGAAGAACTGCTGGCTCGGCGGCAGGCTCTCAGCCTTCTCAAGCGGTTGGGTCTGCTTTCATTTGCCTATCAGTCTGCCAGCAAACTTTCTTATGGCGACCAACGGAGGGTCGAAATCGCTCGCGCTCTGGCCCTCAACCCGGCCTTGCTGCTGCTGGATGAACCGGCTGCCGGGATGAACGATGTCGAAACCGCTTTGCTGGCCGAATTTATCCTGACCTTAAAGCGGCAGGGGTATACCTTACTGGTCATCGAGCATCATATTGACCTGATAATGCAAGTCAGTAACGAAATTATCGTTTTGAATTTCGGCAAGAAAATCGCCCAGGACGTGCCGGCCCAGGTCCAGCAAAACCCGCAGGTAATCGAAGCTTATTTTGGACAGGAATAACCCATGTTAGAGGTTGCAAATCTTTCGGTGAATTACGGTAGTATCGAGGCGGTCCGGGACATCAGCTTTAAAGTTCCCGAAGGAAAAATCGTGACCCTTATCGGGGCAAATGGGGCCGGAAAGACCACCACTCTTTCGAGTATCAGCGGTTTGCTGCGTCCGGGCCGAGGCAAGATTATTTTCCAGGGTCAGGATATTACCCGCTGGCCGACCGACCAGATTGTGCG
>JAYSYV010001399.1:0-3104 GCA_043727245.1 Chloroflexota bacterium
ATCCCGGCGGTAAGCCACATTGTTACCGGTCGTCATAGCCACCCGACCGGCGAGCAATGGCGGTAGGTACGCTGCATATTCAGATAGAAAAGCCGCCCAAACTGCCAGTCCAGGCTCTCCGGCAGGACGGACTGATCCCCCTACTACCACCTGTTCGCCGCTTTCGAAAGCCCGGCAGATTGCTACCAGCCAGCCCGGTTCAATTACGCAGTGTGGTTCAGTCACGGCCACAATTTCTCCCCTGGCCTCACGCAGAGCGGCCGCCCTTAACTGGGCAGTGTTTTGCCCGGCGGGGCAGCGCACTAACTTTACCTTTGGGAAATCGCTGGCGATGATCCTGGGAGTGTCATCGGTCGAACAATCGGCTACGATTATTTCGGCCATTTCAGACTGGGACTGTTCTTCCAGCGAGGTCAGACAGGTCCGTATAGTCCGGGCAGCATTCCGGGAGCCAATAATAACGCTGATTTGCGGTGAGTCGGCTTTAGGCATAATCCGGCCTGGCTAACCGTTGAACTGGTTGACTACTGGGGCAGGAGCGGAACTCTTGGTAAGGGCCTGGTTGGCGACCTTCTCCGGTCCAACTAGGTAGCCTTTTACTTCACCCAGCCACCAACCGGTCAAAAAGTAAAGTAGATAGGGCAGGCTAACAATAAAAGCCCCAAGGTTGCGCCCTTTTGCAAGCACCCGCCGCCCGATCCGGTAGCTAAAAATGAGTGGGATCAGCGGCGAAGTCAGCACGTACTTTAATCTGGTTTTCAAACCGGCCTGGGCCACCCTATTGGAACCAAAACGCTGCCCGTGGCGAAAGCGCTGCCTGAAGAAAGCCCTGGCAGAAGGGCTGGCCTGGTGATACATAATTATATTTGGCGTACTGAACAGTTCCAGACCGGCCCGGCGCATCCCTGGATGAACCTCATTCTCCCAGAAACCTTCTCCTCCACTGGCAAGATAAGGGGCCAGGGCGCTGCTTTTATATATAACGTTGTCTCCCGGTACATCGTGGGCTTTATTCGGCTGGAAAGGCCACATATACTGGCTGTAACGCAGGAAATAAACCGCCCAATCCCGCCAGGAAAGACCGGCTAAAGGTTCAATTGCTCCTCCGACGGCGGCATAATCGCCGCTATCATGGGTTTCAATGGCCGCTTTGGCCCAGGTTTTGGCGGGCAAGCAGTGGGCGGTGGTTATTGCCACCAGGTCGCCCGTGGCGATTTCCATCCCGACTTCCCACAAAGCAGGTATCAGGCTGCCAGAGGCCAATTCCACCAGTTTTATTTCAGGGAATTTCCGGCGGACCAGGGTGGCTCCGTTAGAACCGGCCACGACCACAATTATTTCAAGCTCCGGGGCATTTAGCTGTTCTTGAAAAGCTTTCAGGCAAGCTTCCAGGCTATGATCGGCATCTAAGGACGCTACTACTACCGATAACTTAATCGTCATTATTTTTCACCATACAGATGTTAAACACTTTTAACACAGGGAACACAGAGATTTTAAATGTTTTCTTATCACTAACAGGCTTCTTACTAATCTCCGGTTATTAGCTTTAGCCAGGTTTTGATGCTAAACAAGTTTGATGCCAATCTTTGGGCCTTGGTTTATGCCTAAACCAGTTAACCAAAGGTTTTGTAAGAACTTTCTACCGGCTAATTGATTTACTACTTCAAAATCGCCTCAACTCATACAAAAATTCTTTGTATCCTCTATGTTAAAGCATTTAAAAATCAAAGCTTATTTTTCAGGTTTCATCAGGTTCAAATACACCTCTCCATCGCCAATCAGCCCCTGGAATACTTTAACCGGCTGGCTTTGAGACTGTATAAGCTGGTACAGTTCTGGAAAGCGAGCCTGCATATCAGCCGGGAAAATATATAACAGCCAGAGATTGCCATCTTTAGTACGCAAGGCTTCCAGGTCGCTCGAATCCTCGGCCGCTGTCAGGCCGGGGTCGAAGAAATTCTGGTAGACCGGCCCGGCCATGTTGACCGCTACTACTTTATCTCCTGGCTGCTTAACCGATTCGGCATAGGCCAGGGCTCCGGTGAAATCCTGTTTGGGAGTGGTATAGAGCGGTATCAGGCCGGTAGACGAAAGGATAGCTCCCACCAGGGCGACGGCGAGCCAGCCGTAGCGCCGGGTCAGTATGATTTCTTTACTTTCTCCACGCAGCCGCATCCCCAGCCAATCCACTGACAGGTGAACTCCCCGCGCCACCAGTAACAGACCTACTGGCAGGGCAAACAGGAAAAAGCGGGGATACACCCCCATTTTCAGAATTACCACCGAAAGCACCGGGTAAGCCATCCAGGAAAAGAGAGCCACCATGCTAAAGAAACTCTGGCGTAAATAACTCCACAGGCCGATCAGCCCGAAAACCCCGACTATAGCCAGCCCGGCGAGGCCGATAAAGCCAATTTGAAGACCCTTTAAAACTTCACTCAAGAAGCTGGTTGAATTACTGTAACCGAAACCTATCCCCTTACGTTCGGTAACAGTAAAGTAATTAAAGACTTGCGGCAAGACTAGTACGTAAAGTTGCAAGCAGATTAACCCGGCAATTCCCAACGCTGCCAGTAAACGGGTCGTGACCGGCCAGGTCCTGGACCATTCTTTGCGCCGCCACCATAAAAACCCGGCGTAAGCCGTAAGATGACCCGCCGTTACAAATGCTCCGTACATATGTGTGTAAACATTTAATATTGACAACAGGCCGTAGAGCAGCCAGAGCCAGCCCCGGTTGCGCTCGACCGCACGTAGAAAAACCACGCTTGCCAGCAGGGATAAGCAGACCATTTCGGTATAGCCACGGGCATTCTGGGAGAAAAAGATGTGGTGATAGGAGACTGCCAGGAGCAAACTTGCCAGTAAAGCTTCTGCCACTCCGGTAAGAATGCGTCCCAACCTGTACAGGGCCCAGATGCCTCCCACACCAAAAAGCAGAGCCGGTAACCGGAGAACTAAGGCGCTTTCGCCAAACAAAGCTGAACTTAAATTTGCCAGCAGGGCATACAAAATATGCTGGTTGGGACTCTGGTAGGTGGCAATAAGCTGGTTTGCGGGTAGCCGGACTGTTGGCAGCGAGCCGGTTTCATCCAGCCAGA
>JAYSYV010001400.1:0-3103 GCA_043727245.1 Chloroflexota bacterium
GCTTCGTCTACCTTGCAGCCGAGTTCGTTCGCGAAGACCTGGGCCGCTTGCTGGCAGATTTCGGCTACTTCCTGGTCCACCGGGGCAAAACCCAGGTCTGGACTCCAGGCTACTTTCCAACCCTTGATGTCCGGCTGTTCAACTGCTGTCAAATATTCTGCCGGGTGGCCCGGTTCCGAAATGGGCGCTCTTTTATCCGGCCCGGCCATTACCGACAGCAGCAAAGCGGCATCCTTAACGTCGCGGGCCATCGGCCCACTGACCGACAGGTTATCCCAGGGCAGGTTGGTCGGATATTCCGCCACCAGACCCCAGGAAGGCCGAAACCCCACTACATTACAAAAGCTGGCCGGAGTCCGTAGCGAACCGCCCAAATCGCTGCCAGTTGCCAGGGGCGTTAAACCGGCTGCCAGGGCCGCCGCGCTGCCGCCACTCGAACCAGCCGGGGTCAGGCGAATATCCCAGGGATTGCGAGTGATGCCGAAAAGGGTGTTAAAAGTTTGCGCCCCAATCCCAAATTCCGGTGTGTTAGTCTTGCCCAGGATAATTGCCCCGGCTGCTTTTAAGCGTTGGACAATTGCGGCATCTTCCTCCGGCACGTAATCGGCGTAAATGTGCGAGCCGTAAGTCGTCCGAATCCCGGCGGTGGGGGTCAAATCTTTAACCGCTACCGGTACGCCGTGTAGCGGCCCGACATGGTGGCCCTGCAAGACTTCCGCTTCGGCCTGTTTGGCGGCTTGCCGGGCCAGTTCAGCCGTAACCGTTACGTAAGCATTTATCTGCGGGTTGAGCTTTTCAATCCGCTCCAAAAGACTCGCCACCACTTCGACCGGCGATATTTTCCTCTGGCGAATCAGTCCGGCCAGTTCGGCGGCGGAAGTATAAGCTAACTCGGTATTTTCCATTGTTTAATGCACCACCTTGTAGCTTTCCATGTCGCGCCAGTTGAGGCCCACTTTAAGGTCGGCTTTAAGGGGAACCGCAAGCTGGACCACGCCCTCCATGTTGCGTTTGACCAGTTCGGCCAGTTGGGGCAGTTCCGAGCGGGGCGCTTCAAAGACCAGTTCATCGTGGACTTGCAGTAACAATTTGGTCTGCATTTTATGCTGGCGCAACTCGTTCGATACTCGCATCATGGCTATTTTGACAATATCGGCAGCCGTACCCTGGACCGGCATATTAATAGCCTGCCGTTCGGCGGCTTGCCGGATGACTGCGTTTGAATTTCTAAGTTCGCCCATGTAGCGCCGCCGCCCCAGGATAGTCTGGACATAGCCGGTTTCGCGGGCCTCGATGGGCGTTTGGTCCAGGTACGCCTTGATGGCCGGGTAACGTTCGTTGTACTCTTTGATGAAAGTTCCGGCCTCTTTGACCGAAAATCCGGTGCGCTGGCTCAGGCCAAAGGCGCTCAACCCGTAAATAATACCAAAGTTGACCGTCTTAGCCATCCGGCGCATATCCGGCGTAACCGCTTCTTCTTCCACCCCGAACACACCTGAAGCGGTTGCAGCGTGAATATCTTTATCATTCAGGAAGGCTTCCAACAGGCGCGGGTCTTGGGTCAGGTGGGCCAGGATACGCAACTCGATTTGGGAATAATCGGCGGCGAAAAGAACGCTTTCCTCGTCAAAGAAATGTTTATTTGAAGAATTATCAGCCACGAAAGCCCGCCGGATTTCACTTCCGGCATCGGTCCTGATTGGAATATTTTGCAGGTTAGGGTCGCTGCTGGAAATGCGGCCAGTGTTGGAGCCAATTTGATGAAACGACGTATGAATCCGGCCCGTTTCGGAGTTAATCATAAGTGGCAGGCTGTCCACGTAGGTTGATTTAAGCTTGCCGAAATGGCGGAAGTCCAGTATCTTGCCGACAGCCGGGTCGAGTTCGCGCAAGCCGTCCAGAATTTCTTTAGTTGTCGAAAATTTGCCGGTTGTAGTCTTCTTGCCGCCCGGCAGACCCAGTTTCACAAAGAGGGCTTCACCTAGCTGGTCAGGCGAGTTAATATTGAACTTGTAGCCGACCGCCTGGTAAATATCTTTTTCAAGCAGCTCCATTTTCTTAAAGAGGCTGGTCGAAATCGTCTGAAGGCTTGGCACATCAACCGAAATACCGCATAACTCCATCGCCGCCAGCACCGGGACCAGCGGCATTTCGACCTCTACGAACAATTTCCACAGGCCGTCCCGTTCCAGTTGGGGCATCAGGTCGTCCACCAGCCGCAAAGTCATGTCGGCATCAGCTGAAGCGTAAGCCACCACGTATTCGACCGGAGCCATGTCAATCGTAATCTGTTTCTTGCCGGTCCCGATCAGCTCCTCAATGTGGGTCATTTCCTCGCCCAGCCGGTTAAAAGCGAGGTCTTTCAGCCCGACCTTCAGCATCCCGACCAGTTGGGCCGCCAGCATCACGTCAAAATTGACACTGACCTCATAGAGGTTAATCCCGGCCCGGTGCAGTATTTCCAGGTCGTACTTGGCATGATGGGCCGCTTTGAAAATCGCCGGGTCGTAGAAGACCGGGCGCAAAGCTTCGCGTACTTCTTCCCAGTCCAGTTGGTCGGGGTATTTTTCGGTCACGCTGCTGGGACTGCCTTCGACTGGGCGGCGGTGGTTGAGCGGGATATAATAAGCCTCGCCATGTTCGGGCGAAATTGAAACACCAACCAGTTCAGCCTTGATGGTATCAATTGCGGTTGTTTCGGTATCGAAGGCGAACCGGCCTACTTCCTTCACGCGTTTGACCAGTTGTTCAAGTTCATCTTTGGTCCGTACAGCCCGGTAATTGACACCTTCACGTACCGGCGGAGGCGGCAGATTTAGGGCAACGGCATTAGTTTTTGCCTGACTAAGGTCCAGGCCGGAAGGCTGGCGGTCCAGGTCAAACATGGAAAGTTGAGCGCCCTGGCCCTGCTTCCAGGGTTGGACACGGCTTGTAGCTTCTGCTTTGGTGGTTGGCGCGGAAGAAACGGGTGCGGCTTCAGTTGCAGTCGAGGGTTGGCCCAACTCAAGTTTATTGATTTTGCCGAGCAGGGAATTAAATTCCAGTTCGCGGAAAAGCTCTACCAGACGCTCGCGGTTGGCCTGTCCGGCCCTGGCATTTTCGA
>JAYSYV010001401.1:0-3101 GCA_043727245.1 Chloroflexota bacterium
AGTTACGACAACCAGCCAGGTTGAAGGTGATTTAACGGGCGAACGCCATCAAGCAGCTTCTAACCTCCAGAACTCTTTTGATCGCGCCGTTCATGGCAAGTCGGCGGGAACTGTGGAAGTTGGGGTGACTGATCCCAGAACTTCTAAGCCAATGGTTACTTTAGAAGTGATAGACACAGCCAAACCGGGCACACTTGCGCCTGGACCAAGCCCGGACCGCGAGATGGTCAAGTCCTATTATGCCTGGCGGTCCACCGGGGCACCACGAGAGCAAGCGCTCAATCTCACCTTACAGGACGTTAATGAACGAGCTACCCTGGCTGCCAATGAAAATGTTTCTCCACTCCCAACGCGTGCGCCAGGTAGCAGCGCATCTACTCCACAAATTGTAGAATCCATCCAACCTGGTGGGTTAAACTCTGCCATTTCTAATTGGCTGTCCAGTAGTCTTAATTCATTGAGCGCCGTAACCAGTGGATTGGATATTATAGTGTGGACCAAGGAGGTCGGAGAAAAAGGTTTCACCAATATTTGTGGCATTAATCTTGTATTTGACTCGAGTAAAGTTCCTAATGACACCCGTTTCGAAAACCTTCTTACCGGCGACCAGGGGCATTTTGATTATGGAGAAATGATCATCGATCCCATCTAAGGGAATTATTATCATGCCCGATTTATTCGAGTAAGGAATATCAATTAGCAGGTTATTTGGCAGTAAATTCTTATAGTATCCTCTCAAAAAGTCGCGGTTGAACATTTGTACTACTAAGTGAGATGATTAAATTGTCTATACAAACCAGCTATATCAGATTTTTTGCCTAACTTTATTAGACAAATAACGCATCTTAGTTTGTAGAACATAAGTTTTACCCCGAAAAAATGAGAGGATACTTCTTATGTATACTTTTTATTAAGAGGTTCTTGCTAATTGTGGTCAAACTTTTCTACTGCCCTGTGGCAACTCATTTATTTCAGGAGGTGTAGCTATGCCGGACATTCCATTGAGAGTTGAGATTGGCCTGCCGAGCGAGGCCGAACTTAGAGGGCCATCAGGCGGTGGCTTATTTATCATGCGGGGTGTTGTTGTTTGTATAGCCGCTTCTGCCAACAAGGTCGAAGTTTCTTTTGACAATGTTCCGGCGACCGTTCAACTCAATAGCAATGTATGGATTGCTACCGGTCAGGTTCAAAAGTCCGGTAATCTTGTAGTTAGGGCCAAAGCTTTTGGCATTAACAGCGGCGGCATTGCGGTTGAGTCGGTCTTCCAGTATTTAACTGTTGGAGTCCTACCCAGCCTCTGGCAACCCATCACGGTAGAAGTGAACGATCCTCCGGTACCGGCGGCCGGGGCGACACTTGAAGTAGGGCCAGCCGGAAAAATGCTGGCTGTTCAAATGACCACTCCACGCTCTCTGAAGGCTGTCCAGGTCTTGACAAGCATTGATAATTACGCCAGCACCGTACCCTTATTAGTCAGGGGAGAATTAGCCCCCTGGAGCGGGGAAATCATGCTTCCCGGCATTGGGGTTCCCTACGACCGTATCCTGGTGGTGCGCGAGTTTGATTTTTTCGACCAGTTTGTAGAGACAGAATATCACTTCAAAATGGTCGATGTAACACCGCCCGCTATAACTATTATCGAGCCAGGTGAAGATCAAAAATTGGTGGTACTCCCGGCAGTTTCTTTCCCGGTTACGTTACCAGTCCGGGGAAACGTCAGCGATATTCAAAGCCGCTACAAAGACGGCACCCTTCAATATTCGTTTATGGGCCAGGGCAATATTGTGGTAACTCCGGAAAATAATGGACTGTTTTACTTCGAGGTCCAGGTAAGCAGCTACGGGCCGCATACTCTCTCTATGACCGCAGAGGATAATTCAGGTAATAAAACCGCACCGGTAGTACGCCGTTTTGAGGTAGTTTCAAACTACAAACCAAAGACAATTGAGGAACTATTAGCACCGAGGTCATACCTGGAAGCCTTGCAGAGTTTTATTCGCAGCCATTTCCTGGATGAAAACGGCAACGAACTTGACACCGAAATCCTGCGTACAAACTTGCACCTGGATTTCGGCAAGATTTCGGAGCCAGGTTCCCAGGTGGGCAGCCGTACAGTCAACGGTTTGCTGCTACCGGTCGCGCTTCTCCGCAATACCATGCCTTTGGCTAACACGGCTCTTAGCTTCCGATTTACTTTCGACAAACCCGAAGGCCAGCCGCCGCTTGAGTTCCCGGACGAAGGGCCGCACCGTCTTGGCACCGGTATTTTGATAGGTGGTGCCCGGTTTTCAGACCCAAAATCCCACACGGGGGCGGTAGAGTTTGATGGGACAGGTTACGCCCGGTTTGCCCACCGGCCCGGTTTGAAAGTAGGAGATCACGATCAGGATTTTTCGGTAAGTTTCTGGATACATGTAAATGACGCAGGGGTCTCCAACGGACCGTGGCGGGGTATCCTTTATAAAGGCCATGAAGATGCCGCCTTTACAGATGTAAATCGCACCTTTGGCATCTGGTTGTTCCCGGATAGCAATACCGTTCATTATCGTATCAGCACGACCACCGACCAGAATGCCGGGGGGAATTCCACCACAACCATTGAGGTAGCCCGTTGGACTCATGTCGCTTATGTCAGAAGGGGCGTGCACCTCCAGTTATTCTTGAATGGCCTTTTAGACTCCCAGGTTACTTTTTCGGGAACAGTCCAACCCAATACGGACGAACTGGTCATCGGCAAGTCGCCCTATCACGCTGGCATTGATGGTTCACTGGATGACCTGCGGATTTATAATCTGGCCCTGACCCCGGACGATATAACGGCCCTGGCGCGTAGCCGAAATGTTCCAGCAATGCCCGAAAAGCCCCTGGCGGCCTATCTGCGTACCGCTTACGAAGCCCTTCTTCTTGCTTCTGGAACCTCCTATGAAGAATCGCGCTCTCTCCCGCCAAAACATTCGGCTTTAAGATTAAACCTGGCGGAAAAGTTAGGTCTGTTAGCGCCAGGCGGAATGGATGATTACCTGGATGTGCTTCTGCCCAACGCTTTGCCGCCGGTTCAAATGGAAGAATGGCTGTCCAGCATCTTCGACTTCCCATCGACA
>JAYSYV010001402.1:0-9426 GCA_043727245.1 Chloroflexota bacterium
AATTGCGACCCGATATGCATTTGCAGGCCGCGCAACTTTAGGGCCGGACTTCGTTCTATGGTCTGGCTTAACTGCCGGATGGTCGCGGCGGGCAAGCCGAACTTGTTAGAGTTTTTGCCGGTAGTAATATAAGGGTGCGTGTGCGCTTCCACGTCCGGGTTAAAGCGTAACGAAACGCCTACTCCGCGCTGGCCCAGCTCTAAAGCTCGCCGTTCGAGCAGGGCCATTTCTCCGGCTGATTCGAGGTTAAAGGCCCGGATGTTCTTTTCCAGGGCGTAATCAATTTCGGCAGCGGTCTTGCCCACTCCGGCAAAGACGATTTTCCCAGCAGGAATCCCCGCAGCAAAGGCCCGGTAGAGTTCCCCGGCGCTGACCACATCGGCCCCGGCTCCTAGTTCGCCTAGCAACCGCAGAATTTCCAGGTTTGAGTTAGCTTTCACGGCGTAGCAAAGGCTCAGGTTCAGGTTGGCCCCGCTAAAACCGGCCTGGTATCGCCCATACGCCGCCCGGATAGCCCCGGCGGAATAGACGTAACAGGGTGTGCCAAAGCGCCGGGCCAGGCTGTCTAGTTCGACTTCTTCCAGGAAGAATTCGTCCGTCCGGTATTCAAAATAAGGCGGCAGCCAATCGTTATTTTCCAAAGCCTGTTCTTTCTTTTTTCTGCCGGGGAAATTACTCCCTGGTGGGCAGCACAGCCGTAAAACTGCCGGAAGCTTTGACCTCGCCGGTCTGGTCTTTGGCGAAGACATTGGCTTTTATAAAGTGCTGGCCGTCTTCCTCGTACTTCTGAGTAATGACCCCGCTACAGGTGATAATATCTTCGTGATGGGTCATACTTTTAAAGCGCACCCCGAAACGTTTTAGCGGCCCCGGTCCGCCCAGGTAATCGCTGACGAAATGGCCTAAAAACCCCATAATCAACATGCCGTGGGCTATTGGACCGCCCAGTCCAAATTTCTGGCCCACCGCCGGGTCGGTATGCAGCGGGTTAAAATCGCCGGAAGCCCCGGCATATTTTACCAGCATAGTGTGTGTTACCGGCGGATTTACCAGCGCCGGAAGTGGCGTCCCCTCGCTCACGTCCTCGAAAAATACCCTGGCCGCAGCAGTTTTATGTCCGGCCATTATGCGTTGCCTCCTTCGTTTTCGTTCATGCTTTCGGGAATAACGACTATGGTGCTGGTCTTCAAAACTTCCTGTCCGTCCTGGTTGGTATAAACTGTTTCAAGGGTGATGATTTGCATGGGGCCGGTTGAACCTTTTTTATCAACTATCGAAACAATCTTCTGCTGGCCCTTCAGGACATCGCCGGGATAGACGGGGGCTAGATAGGTATATTCTTCCTCGCCGTGAAGCACCCCGGCGATGGGGAAGCCTAATTCCTCGGTTTGCTTTTCATGACCCAGCGCCCAGAACCCGACGACCGTGCCAAAAGTCGGCGGAGCCGGGATGTCCTCGTAACCGGCAGCCTGGGCGGCGGCGCGGTTGCTATAAATCGGATTGGTGTCGCCGGTAGCGGCGGCAAATTCCCGGATTTTCCCACGTTCTATCTCAAATGTGGTCGGGGCCAGGGTGTGACCGGCCAACTCGCGCTTAATTCCCACAGCTATGCTCCTTTGTATTGCTTCGGTTTCGATAGCGGGCCTGTTTGTGAGAATTTATTATAAATGAAATCCACCGACAGAACAAAGCATAAAAAATTGCCAGGTTTCCCTGGCAATTCTCGATTTATTTATAATGGACTTTATTATTATTTTATTTTAATATTGTATAGAAAAAGAAGCTAACTACGGTTAATTATTTCTAACCTTCCAGGTCTATCATCCGGCCCATAGGGCGTTTTTTCTGACCGGTCAGGTTGCGGCTGAACCAGCTAATACCGGCATCAAGCTTTGCGGCGAAATTCTGCCGGGGCATCTGGCTGGCCTTTGCCGCCTGTTTTGAGGCTACAAACTTGCTTTCCTGATAATTCTTGGCAATGCTGGTTGCTGGTGTCATATCATTCCTCTTCCCTGATTATTTCTGAATTTACTACTGAGTTCAGTTTCGTTACTTTAATTTTTTATTTTTAATTCTTACATCGCTATACTATCATCTTAACAATGCAAAACCTGTGCCACCGGTCACATATCCAATGTTAGCTGGCTCACACTGAGGTTGAAATATAGGCTAAAGCTCAAAAAGGCGGTTTTGTAGATAAGGTAGTTGTATATCAAAAAAGAGAATTTTAACCGGGTTGGACCTGACTTAAACTTATAGAAATTGTGTAAAGAAAATAAAAACAGAAAATAAAAAGGAAAAAAATGATTGATTTGCATAATCCCAATACCTATCAACGCTGGCAGGACGGTGAGTTATCTGATGCGGAAGCCCTGGAATTGCTATGCCGCCAGTTGACCAGCCTGCAAGACCGCCTGGAGCCGCTTCAATTTGTCGAAAAACAACTCCGGGCCTGGATTAGCGAGGTGGTGGACCGCGAAGGTGGCCGGGCCGAAGTGGCCGGGTTTGGACGGTTGCAGATTACCGGGGCTGGCACGACTACTACTTACGACCGGCGCAGACTGGATAGCCTGGTAACGCGGCTGGCGGCGGAAGGCCAGTCCGAACTGGCCCAGGAAATCGCCGCCTGTCGCAAGGAAAGTTCCCGCTCCGGCGGCTTGCGTATTATTCGAGATAAAGCCGGTGAATAAGTTAGGCCCGCTTTTAGCTAACAATTAACTTTGCCCTTATGAAAACAAACCTCAGGTTACAGCAACTTACTTGTTTTGGGTCTGGTAATGTTTAGCTACAGCCTCGCAGGTATAGAAAGCAACATCGGGGTGCTGCTGGATAAAGTCAATCAATTTTTCCAGCAACCTGACCCGGCTGGGCCGACCGCTAATAAAGGGGTGCATGGTCAATACGTAGATTTTGCCCCTTTCGCGCTCGGTATACAACCCCTCGAATTCCTCTGACCAATGTTCATACGCGTTACTCAGGGCGCTAATTGGCCGCACAGCCGGGCGGCTGAACATGAAAAAGGGTGCGTCATCCAGAATCCACTGAATAGGCAGCTCTACAATCGGTCCGGCGCTGCTTTCTACCGGGTGCAGGTAGGGCGCGTCATCGTCCATCATATTGCTGGAATAAAGAAACCCGTTCTGGCTCAATAGTTCCAGGGTATTCGCGCTGAAATCCCAGGAAGGGGAACGGTAGCCTACCGGCACTCGGCCCGTGACCTTTTCAATCGCGGCGATACCCTTCACGATTGACTCGGCTTCTTCCTCGCGGGTCTGGCTGGACGGGGGAATATGATGGTAGCCGTGATGGGCCACTTCCCAACCGGCCCCGGCAGCGGCCTGAACTGCATCGGGATATTTCTCGGCGACCCAACCTGGCACAAAGAGGGTCGCCGGTAAGCCCTTCTTCTGCAAAAGCTCAATCAGCCGGTGGACCCCCACTTTCGGGCCATATTGTCCCTGTGATAGAACACCCACCCGGTTGGCGTTTTCCGGGTCCTGGGCTAGAAAAGCTGACTCGGCATCGAGGTCGAAGGTCAGCATTACCGCAAATTTACTGCTATCTACTGTCTGTTCCATGATGATTTCTCCCAATCTTTGAATATAAATAGGCGGTAGCCATTGGTCAGTAAACCCCCTTTAAGCACGAGTTGAATCTTTAGCGGCTACGACTTAACCTGCTGAGAAAAGCCCTGACTTCAGAGTTTTATTTTTAGAGCCTCTCTTCGTAGATTGTTTTCAACCCGCCTACTAAAAACTGACTACTGTCTACTGCCCTGTGAGCAATAATTTGATACTTCCCTGGAGTATAGTTCAAAGCCTGGAGCTAAATCAAACCAGAACTACTATTTGCCAAACCGGATAGGCGGAGGTTGGATAGTAAGTACCTGTACTACAGCATGTTTCTCTAATATTGAACCAGTTCCAACCTCAATAATGTTTCAAAATTGGTTCAATACTTTCGATTTTTGCTATAATGAACTGATAAAACACGTTTAGTTCCTGATTAATCTGAATTCTATGAGCCAGCGTAATAGTCTGTGTAACCGTAAAAAAGGAAAGAAATACCAGAACAACGAAAGGAGAGCGCCAGGTTGACTATAAGAATTAACAAGCAAGACTTGTTATTGCAAATTAGGGCTAACCCGGCTGATCCCCAACTGTTTGAATTGTACTATTGCCCGGTCTGCTGGGAGTTCGTAGCGGCGGGCGGTTTATTTCCGGCTCCTTCCGGTTTGACCAAACACGGGGACCATTCTCTGGCTGCTTTACCGGGCCAGGATAGTCCATTGACCAGCGAGGCCCGGACCGGGCTTATTCTAAGCTGGTTGGAAACTTACCGGTCTAATCTTTCGGTCGAGCGTTACCAGGAACTGATTCTCCAGGGTACACATACCAATAGTGGGAACTGGGTCTGGTTGCTGCGCGGAGCCGAGCAGGTTGATTGGCTGGCCTACCTTGCCGTCTACCTGGACCGGCTTGCGGAGAGCTGGTTGGCCGCCCTAAACGGCCAGGTTTCTGCTCTTTTCCCAACTCCCAGTGCTGTGTGGCGCAACCGGCCATTCGACACTGGCGAACCGTTCGATTGGGACAAAGCATCTTTACCCCTGACTGAAAGCATTTACGTTCGGATTAATCCGCTTTCAGTTTAAGGACGTAAACCTACAGCAAGTGTAGGTAGCGGAATTATTGTAAAACCCTTCGATAAGAGTTATACAAACAGTGTTTTAACACTATTCTTAAGGCTACTAAAAATTAGTTTTCATTAGAAAAACTAGGAGGAAACGAATCATGGCTATCAGTAGCATCTACGCCGCTCCGACCCAAGCGGATATGGACATTCTTACAGGGGCCATCGCTCTCGAACAGAAAGCTCAGGCCGCTTACGCCGCCGGGGCCGCCAGCGGTTTGCTTGATGCCGCCACCGTTGCGGTAGCTACCAAAATAATGGGCCAGCATGCCGAGCATGAAAAAGCTGAAACCGCTGTCTTAACCAAGATGGGCGGCACTGCTCCCAAAAAACTCGACAAATATGACTTCCCGGCTTTCAAGACAGGCGAAGATATTTTGAAGTACGCTCTGGACCTGGAACAGTTAGCCGCTAATACTTACTTTGGCGCTGTAAAGACCCTGGCTGATAACTCCCTGGTGCTTGCGGTTATCAGTATCCAGAACGATGAGGCCCAGCATGTTGCTATTTTGCGCAGCGCCCTCAAGATGGACCCTTCGCCGGTTAGCTTCCTGCCTTTCAAGTAAGCGATAGCTTGAGAGATATTTAGAGTTTTGCAGTTACGGATATGATAAGGAGATGGATAATGTCACTTGATCAATTAGCTTATGAAGGCTTAACCAATACGCATTCCCGCCGCAAGTTCCTCAAAAGAGTTGGAATGGTCGGTGGTGGAGTTATGGCGATGGGTATTGTCGGCGAAGGACTTTCCTTTGGTGTAGCCGCCGCCCAGACCGCCAGTAGCGATTTACAGACCTTGCAGTTTGCTTTTACCCTGGAAAATGTGGCTGTAGCCGCTTACAAACTGGGAGCCGGTAGCGGCCTGTTGAGCGCCGATATTGTGGCGGTTGGAACCAAGTTTGCCGGACAGCACCAGGACCATGCCAATGCCCTCAAAGGCGCGATTGAAAGCGTCAAGGGCCAGGTTCCGGCTATTCCGACCAAGATTAACTTCCCGGCCTTCAAGAATCAGGACGATATTCTGAAGTTCGCCCTGGCCCTGGAATCGGCTGCCGTAGGTGCTTACTACACTTCCTCCGGCAAGTTCATGAACCGCGACTTTGCTTCCGCCGCTGCCAGTATTGTCGGCGTAGAAGCGACCCACGTAGCGATTTTAAGCTCGGCCCTGAAGATGGACCCCATTCCTACCGCCTTCGTAGTTGGTACACCTTTCGATCAGGTTATGGCAACCGTTAACTCTCTGCTAGGCACTCCCGCTGCTGGCGGCCAGGGTGGCGGAACAACCACCGGAACGACTACCATGCCTTCCGGCGCTCCGGCGACCGGTGTAGGTGGCGCTTCCAGCCAGGAACCGGACTTGACCGGGGCCGGCATACTGGGTCTGGCCGCTGCTGTGGCTGGGGCCGCTTATGCGGTTACTCGCCGCCGCCAGCCCGTACAGTCCACCCAGGACCAGACCAGGGACGAGTAATTCCGTTTTTTGCGGGAAAGTTGCTGGTTTGAAGCTTTCCCGTACTCCTTTCCCTTTCCTGTTCAAAATAGCAAGAAGCCGGTCTTGCGGCTGGCTTTTTCATTGGAAACGACTATTAAAAGCCTTTTATTAGGTTCTACGTTTAACGAAAGAAGAAAATTATGAAATTTAGTAAAAAAAATAATTTTATAGGGCTGGTGTTGCTGGCCTCACTGGTGTTGGCAGCCTGTGGCGATAGCACCGCTACCCCTAATTCGGGTCCGGCTATCACGGCTGCGATGACCCCCGGCGCGGCAATGACCACTGCTGCAGCAATGACGACTGCTGCCTCCGTGACTACCAAAGCCGCGATGACGACCAGCGCGGTTACAACTATGGCCGCGATGACCCCCAGTACAACTATGGCTGCGATGACCCCCAGTACAACTATGGCCGCGATGACGACCAGTGCGGCTATGACCAGCAGCGCGGCCACTACAGCGGCGGCATCATCTTCCGCTAAAGTAATGGAATTAAACATTGCGGACTTTAAGTATGCGCCTGATACCCTGACCGTTCCGGTTGGCACTAAAGTAATCTGGACCAACAAGGACAGCACCGGTCACACCGTTACCAGTGACTCCGGCAGTGCGCCTTTGAAGTCAGAGTTAATTCCGCAGGGCAAGACTTTCGAGTACACTTTCGATAAAGCCGGTACTTATGAGTACCACTGCGAACCGCACCCGTTCATGAAGGGTAAAATAATCGTTACCCCTTAATCCAGTTTTGAACTAAAAACTTAAGAATTGCATAAATTTTTCACAAACTACTGAAGGTAGTTAGCACCTTAAAAATATAATCGTCATGGCTCTCTAAGTGTTAAAATGGAAGTACCACCTTACCAACTTAACCCGAAAGAAAGCCGATGACACCTTATATTCTAAATCGTTGGCCCCGCTTTGACAATTTTGTGGTTCTTTTTACCACTAAACTTGGTAAACCCGCTCAACGTCATTTTATCGCCTTAATTATCGCTTTCATCATTTACGATGGCCGCAAAAACATTGCCAGTCTCAATCAAGCAATGTTTGCCTTCTCTCATACCTCCTCACTGTGGCGCTTCATTGGCGAAAGCGACTGGGATGAGCAAGACTTTGAGCAAACTCGCCTTAACGAGTTAAATCGGCGGGTCCGCCGTTACCTTGAGACCTATCGAGCTAAAGGGCAAAATGTACCAGCCTTTCTATGTATTGACGATACCAACAATCCAAAGACTGGCACTAAAACCCCCTGGGCTTCTTACCAGTATAGTCATCTGGCTGGTCGTCTGGTACGTTGCTCCTGCCTGGTCACGGCTGTGTTAGTGGTTGGTCCTTATGCCATTCCGTCAAGTTTTCAGCTCTATCGTAAAAAGGACGAGTGTCTTAAGGCTGAAGGTCAGTCCCCGGCTGAATATATGGCTAAAACCGAGTTGGCGGTGCGTTTGATTAAAGGCTGGCAACCCCCTCTTGGCACCCAACCGTTTGTGTTGGCAGACAGTTGGTATGTGTGCGATGAACTGTTTACCATTTGTAAAGAGCGTAGTTTCACTTTGATTGGCGGCCTCAAAGCCAACCGTTTAATTAGCACCACCGCTTGTCCTAAACTGACCGCTTTAAGTGCTTTGGCCCCGCTTTTTCCGAAAGAAGCTTACCAAGTTGTTACCTTGGGCAAGCAAACTTTCCACTTGGACGGGGTAGAAGCCCTACTTAAAGGCGGTCAACTAGTCAAAGTGGTGATCGGTCGCCCGCCCCAAATTGGGTATAAACCCAGCGCTGGTATTAAGCACTACACTTACCGTTACTTTGTGAGCAGCGACCCCTCTTTGCCGGTCAAAACCATTAGCGAGTTCTACGCGGTACGCTGGGAAATCGAGACTTTCCACGCGAGTGCTAAAGAACTTTTCGGACTTGACCACAATCAGTGCTGGCGCGAACGCAATATCTGGCGGATGTGGACGCTTTTGCTAATTGCCTACAGCTATATTTTGCTGGAAGCGGTGGAACACTGTGCCGATTATGCTAAGGCGGAGTTACATCAGGTCAGTTTAGGTCAGGTTGTAGCCTGGCACAAGCTGCAAACTCATCGGGGTCAAGGTGAGTGGGTTTATCAGCAAGCTTTAGCTGGTCAGCCCCTTGAAGTGGTCTTGGCCCAGATTGCCGCTTGACTTTGTGAAATTAATCTGCAATTCTTAAGAAAAAAGACTGGCTGCGAAATTTCTATAATCCGCAGCCAGTCTTTTTTCTTTTCTTTCTTCACACAAGTAGGCTTTACCTCCGCTTGCTTTTAACTGGCTGGTTGCAAAGAGGCAATACGTTCGGTCAGATTGTGCAACTTCGTGATTAGCGACCCGAATTCTTCCACCGGCCAGCCGACCTGGGAAAATAAAATCTCCGGTAAATCTCTGACCTGTTCCTTTAAGGCAAAACCTTCCACTGTCAGCGAAATATTCACCAGGCGTTCGTCCTGGGTATCGCGCTGCCGGTTAAGCAGGCCCTTTTTTTCTAACCTTTTCAATAAAGGCGAGAGCGTACCGGAGTCCAGGTAAAGGGCGGTCCCGATGTCTTTAATGGTACGCGGGGCTTGCTCCCACAACAGGAGCATTACCAGATATTGAGGATAAGTAATGCCTATTTTGTCCAGTAAAGGCCGGTAAGAGTCTACCGCTGTCCGCGAAGCTGCATAAAGGGCAAAACAAAGCATATTATCAACTCTCAACCCTTCTTGCCGTATCAATTCTAATTCAGTCATATTTTCCCTGTACCTAACTACGATTTGGTTTACTAATTGCTAATAATATATCATAAATTTACTATTAAATCCATATTATTTGAAGCAATTTTATTGACATCAGGTAAATTGTCTGTTATTGTATTGCACACAATAAAATTTATATTTGCTTTTCTGAACGAACTATTTATTAAATAATAATAAACAGGCCGTCAGTAAGCCGTTTTCACAATTAGAAAGGAACTTATTTATGCCAGTCGCTAGTAAAGTAGATGTAGGCTCAGTCGCCCCGGATTTCACCTTACCTGACCAGGCGGGGCAACCGGTTAGCCTTAAAGATTTCAAGGGCCAGAAAGCGGTGGTCCTCTATTTTTATCCCAAAGATAATACGCCCGGTTGTACCACTGAAGCCTGTGCTTTCCGAGACAGCTATGAAATTTTCAAGGAATCCGGGGCCGAAGTAATCGGGGTTAGCTCTGATTCGGCTGATAGCCACCAGGGCTTCGCTTCCAAACACA
>JAYSYV010001403.1:0-9426 GCA_043727245.1 Chloroflexota bacterium
GCGCTGGGGGTCGTCCAGACGCGCCAGGTGCTAAATTTGATTGTACGCTTGCGGGAGCAGGGTTTAGCGGTAGTGGTTATTTCGCATAACCTCCGCGACGTTTTTGAAGTAGTAGACCGGGTTACAGTTATGCGCCTGGGGCGGAGAGCCGGTGTTTATACTATTCATAACACTACCCCAGAGAAAATTATTGGGGCTATTACTGGCGCTGAATTTAGTGATGTCCCGGCACCGGAAGCTCCCAGGCCCGGCGAAGGAGGCTTAAATTGAGTCATGCAACGAACGAAGAAGCGCAAAGCGCTTCTAAACCTCCTACCGGCGAAGAAGCCCAACCACCCGCTATGGCTGGAACTGGTGGGCCAGAGGCTGAACCGGGCCGCCGGACTTTCCGTGATTTCTTCCGAGGCGACCTCGGCTTTATCCCGGTTTTGGTTACTTTAGTTATAATTGGGATTGTGTTCCAGGTTTTAACCAACGGCATTTTCTTACAGGCCCGGAACCTCTCCAACCTGTCTATCCAGATTGTAACGGTTGGTACAATCGCCATTGCGGCAGTCTTTATCCTGTTACTGGGCGAAATTGACCTGTCGCTGGCGGCGGTTTCCCAGGCTTGTGGGGCTATAATGGCTGTGCTGCTGATCCGGCAAGGCTGGCCGGCGGTCGTGGCGATTGTGGTGGCTCTGCTGGCCGGGACGATAATCGGGCTGATCAACGGCTTTTTTATAGCCGTGCTGCGTATTCCCTCCTTTATTGTGACGTTGGCCGGCTCGATTGCCTATTCTGGTTTGCTGCTGCTGGTGCTGCAACCTCAAACTACTCTCAGTATCCGGGATGAGGGTATTCTTAACCTTACCTCAACCTACTACAAAGATGCCATAATGGGCATCGGTTTGCCGGTGCTGGGCGTAGTGCTTTACGCGGGGGCGCTTTTCTATAACCGGGCCAGGCGGCAGCGGGCCGGTTTGAAGATATCTAGCAACCGGCAAATAGCCATTCGTATTGTGGTTATAGCGGTGATAATGCTGGGAATAGTGTTGGGCTTCCAGTCATATCTGGGTATTCCGCAATCTACTACCATCTGGATTGTCATGGTTACGCTGTTCTGGCTAATTCTGACCCAGACTGCCTATGGCCGCCATATCTACGCGGTTGGCGGTAACGCCGAAGCCTCGCGGCGGGCCGGTATCAATGTGGTTGGCTTGCGGATATCTATCTTCGCGCTGGCCTCGACCCTGGCAGCGGTAGCCGGTGTTTTACAGGCTTCACGCGGTAACGGGGCGGCCTCGCAAATTAACCCAACCCTGTTGCTCAATTCTATTGCGGCGGCGGTAATCGGTGGGGTTTCTCTGTTCGGAGGCCGGGGTTCGGTCTGGGCGGTAGTGCTGGGCGCAATGATCATCGGCAGCCTGGAGAACGGCCTGGATTTACTGAATCAGGGCCAGGAAATCAAGAGCATTGTCGAAGGCTCTGTCCTGGTGCTGGCCGTTACGGTTGACGCGGTTATTCGTCGGGCCAACGCGGTCCAGGGTCGTTAATTCAAACAATAAAAGAAAACCCTGCCAGTCCATACGACTGGCAGGGTTTTCTTTATAACTGAGTCCATGTTCCAAGTAATTTACTCAACGTCCCACGAATTATTTAATGACTTTAAGAGAGGGGTGGCCGGGGTCGAGCTTGTTAATCATAAAGGTAGCCGCTCGCTTGAAATACTCGTGCATTTCGGTACGGGCCGGTTCGGCAATACCTACCGCGTCTATTGAGGCCAACATATACCCCAGCCAGAGGTCGCGTTCGCGCTGCCCTATTTCAAAAGGAGCGTGGCGCATACGCAAGCGGGGATGACCGTGCTGCTGGCTGTAAACGTCTGGCCCGCCAAAATACTGGGCCAGGAAAAGCATCTGGGCTTGCTTTCCCGCTTCCAGTTCCGCCGGGAAAACCTTACGCAGTTCCGAGTCGCCCTCCACCCGACTGTAAAATTCGTTAACCAGGCGTTCAAAAGTAGGAAAACCGCCAATTTGTTGGAAAACTGTTTGCTGGCTCATAATCTATTCAAAAGGGCCGGACAAGCAAGCCCTCAAATCCATTCTAGCAATTAAAGTAAATACAGACCTTAAAAAATTTACCCACATTTTTACCGGCGAGTGTTATTATATACTTCAGTAGTAAAACCCTACACCGGGCAAATCTTTCAGTTTAATTATACCTCATTTGGTTGGCGGTTGCCTCTGGGTTTAGAAACTTGCCAAGCGGTACAAAGTGCGGTATCTTCTGGAAGTAAATCGCGCCAGTCTAGTCAAAAATGTAGGATTGCCAGGTAGATTAAAGAGGAGTGTTATGCCCAAAGTTAAATTGAGCAGAGGAAAGTTTAACCATATTCAGGCTTGTGCTGATGAAAATGGTATCATCGCCGCTGCCGCGATGGATCAGCGCGGTTCTCTCAAAAAGAGTATTGAAAAGCTGCGGGGTCAGGCCATTCCCGATACGGAACTGACCGATTTCAAAAGGCGCGTCACCAGAGTGCTTTCCCGGCATTCCAGCGCCATCCTGATGGACCCGGAATACGGTTTGCCCGCCCTGGAGGCAAAAGCGCCCGGTACAGGTGTGCTGCTGGCCTATGAGAAAACAGGTTACGATGCTACACTCAAAGGTCGTCTGCCCGACTTGCTGCCGGAGTGGAGCGCCCGCCGTCTGCTGGAAGCGGGGGCCGATGCCGTAAAAATCTTGATTTATTATAACCCCTTCGATACCGAGGAAATCAACCTAATTAAACATGCTTTTCTCGAAAGAGTCGGGGCCGAATGTCAGGCGCTGGATGTACCGTTCTTCCTGGAACCGCTCTGCTACCAGGACGGGATGGAGGAAAGCAGCCTGGAATTTGCCCGCAAGAAGCCCGAATACGTTGCTCGTTACATGCAAGAGTTTTCCAAAGAACGCTACGCCGTAGACATTTTGAAGGTGGAAATCCCGATAAATACCGTTTACCTGGAAGGCAGTCGAGCTTTCAAGGGGGGCGAGGCTGCCTATGACCGCCAGGCTGCTATAGAACACTTCAAAGCCGCTGCCGCTGCTACCCACCTGCCGTTCATTTATTTGTCGGCTGGTGTAGATAACGATGTTTTCGAGGAAAACCTGGAACTGGCGGCGGAATCCGGTACTCCTTATAGTGGGGTATTGTGTGGTCGGGCGACCTGGAAAGAAGGTATACCGATTTTCGCTAAAGGTGGCGGGGATGCCCTGGAAGAATGGCTGCTTGACCAGGGAGTCAAGAATATCGAGGTTGTTAATAGGGCCGTCCGAAAAGGCGCTAAACCCTGGTACGACCGCTACGGTGGGTTGGATAACATCGAAGTTGTTGGTTAGTCACAGTAATCAGTAGGATTTTTAGAGCCGATTTTAGCAAAAGTCAATCTGCTACTGGCAAAGAATTGACCTGATGAGATATATTCTTTAAAGATAAAAGAGATACTTTTCCCGCTCGATTTGCCGGGAAGGTGTCTCTTTTTGATTAGAAGATTATTCGTTCTCCTGTAAACTGACTCTTGCTACAACATTAGCTTGAATAGAGTGGCAAATGACTCTCTTTCTTTACAATCAGTGGAATTGCAAAATTTAGTTTACAAGGTATCCAGGGATTGTTTCAGGGTAAATGCAATATCGTGTTAGCGCCATAAGGTTTTAAATGCAGCAGTTTCAGGGTATATTCAAGCTGCTTTCCCAGTTGATTATTAGCTGTTTAGTGGCAAATAGGACCCTGAACTTAATAATCACTGGCAACTGGCTACTTTCATTTATCCGGTTGTGAATGATGGCAAGTCCGATTATAATACAACCTTAAACCTCGCGATTTTTTCATCAATATGGGCGGATTATTTTGGGCCTTAGAAAATGTCTTTTGGGTAACAAGGATAAACTATCAAAAAGCGTGAAGTTGAAACTAAGCGGGAATCAGTAGCGGTGAAGCAAAAACGCAGGGTAGACCAGTGGTTATTTGACCTGGGCCTGGTCGATTCGAGAGAGAAAGCCAAAGCCCTGGTGATGGCCGGGCAAGTCCTGGCCGGGACGCGCCGGATAGATAAGCCGGGCGAGAATCTCGACCAGGCTACTGCCGCTTCGCTTACTCTAAAGGCCGGAGCGACCCTCAAGTATGTGGGTCGGGGCGGTTTGAAACTGGAAAAAGCCCTGGACGATTTCGACCTGGACCCCAAAGATAAGTTGGTATTGGATATAGGGGCCAGCACCGGCGGATTTACTGATTGCGTCTTGCAACGTGGGGCCAGGCTGGTTTTCGCGGTAGATGTGGGCCAGAACCAGCTTGATTGGAGAATCCGCAATCACCCGCAGGTAGTGGTAATGGATAAAACCAATATCCGCTACCTGGATAATTTACCTGTTTCCGAAGGGGAGCCTGACTCGGTTCCACTGGCCGAACTGGTTGTAATTGATGTTAGTTTTATTTCGCTCAAGCTGGTTTTACCGCCAGCCCAGCGCCTGAGTGTGCCGGGAACGCCCATTATCGCCCTGATTAAGCCCCAGTTTGAAGCGGGCCGGGAGCAGGTCGGCAAAGGTGGAATAATAAAAGACCCCGCTGTACATCGCGCAGTCCTTTTAGATTTGATAGAATGGTGCAGGCAGCACCATTTTGAAATACGCGGCCTGATAAATTCGCCAATCCTGGGTACAGAAGGCAATCGCGAATTTTTGGCTTACCTGATAAACTACGAGCAAGCAGACGAACCGACCTTAACTGATCCACAGGTTTTGATTGAGGGAGTTATGGCTTCTCCATCGGCTATTTGAGTTAAAACAAAAGGAGCGAGGAACGCGTGTTAAAACATGTGGGTGTAGTTTTGCGTCCGGTGCCGCCGCCTGAAGCGGACAGCCTGGCGGATGCTTTTATCAAGGAGCTTGAAAAAGGGGGCGTGAAGGTCTGGCGAGGTATTGTGCCGGATAATGGCGAATTTGCCAAAGTCGTGCCGGAGCTAGACCTGGTCTTTGTCTTTGGGGGTGATGGCACAATTTTACACGCCGCCAAGACTGCCGCCGCGCATGGCGTACCGATTACCGGGGTAGATTTCGGGCGCTTTGGCTTTCTGGCCGAGTTAGACCCGGCTACCGCTCTTGAAAAAGTCCCGGCCTTCGTTCAGGGCCAGCATTGGTTGGAAGAACGGGCCATGCTCAAAGCCCAGCTAATCCGGCATGACAGCCTGGTTGGCGAATACCTGGGCCTTAACGATATTGTGGTGGGCCGCTCTTTTTTATCGGGCGTGATTGATGTAAAGCTAGATGTGGATGGCTCGCCTCTGACCACCTATATCGGGGATGGGGTAATTGTCAGCACCGCAACCGGCTCGACCGCTTATTCACTGGCAACGGGCGGCCCGGTCATCGCCCCGACCATGCGGGCCATGGCGATCAGCGCCATTGCTCCCCACCTTAGCTTGCTCGGCCATTTGATTGTGCCGGAAAGCTCGACTGTAACTTTGTATGTCGGTACTCGCAAAGGCGCTTCGGTAACAATTGACGGCCAGCCCGACTTCTCGATTGAGGACAAAGATATGCTGAATATCACGACAGCTCCTCATGTGGCCTATTTCGCCCGGCTCCAACCCAAGCAATATTTCTACGAAACCCTGGCAAACCGGTTGCGGCGCGGTGGTTGAGCCTAGTCCACTGTATGCACCAACCCTGGCAAGTCGTTAATTATTTAAACCGGTAATTTAACATTAAGCCGTTCCACCCCTAATAGGCCAAGTTGGACTTTGTATGGTTCGGGGTTTTCAGCAAAGTACTCGAAACGCGCCCTCTCAAAATACTGGATGGTCCGGCCATTTTCGGCAAATTCTTCACTGAGCGGGTAGCCAAATACCGCCAACCCGCCATTGTTTTCCCAGAAACCTTTAAAACCCAGCCTCAAGGTGTGACCGGTAGCCTGGAAATATTGGATATTTGGGCTATCCGGCGGTTTTACCGGCTGGAACGGCCCTTCTTTCTGGCGGTTGCCGGTCAGTTCGCGGCCCAGAAGTCCGGCCATAATCGGCTGGGTAATCAGTCCGTTGAGGTCGTACTCCAGCCTGGCCCTTTCAAAATATTGGGTAACTTTGGAGGCTTGCGTTTGGGCGGGGGCAACAGGTTTGCCGAGTATGGCTATACCTCCGCTATTTAGCCAGTGACCATAAAAATAAGGTGAAATGCCCGGATTGGTTTCGGTTACAGCGGCAAGATTGGCCGTCTGAGGCCAGACAGACATGCCCATATTGCCCAGGTAAGCCCATGACCGCAAGAACGAATTCCACGAATAATAATTCCGTGTGCCGTAACCGGGGTCAGCTACATAGACCCCCTGGGCATCGTAACCATAGACCACCGCGCTATGTTCCCCGGCCACAAGCTGGAAATTTAAGCCCTTGGCGTTAGCGGTAAAAGGATTTCCCCAACCCATTCCGACCACAAAAAATATCTGGACCGGGCGGCCTTTAGCCAGTTCTTCTTTAAGAGCATCGGCTCCGCCGGCCAGTAATTTGGTTGCAAAACCGCGTGTTTCCAGGTATTTAGCAATTGGTTCGGCGTAAATCCCATAGTTCCAGGTTCCTCCAAATCCCCCATCAATATTGCCCCGGTAGCCGAGGTGCGGATTATCATTGAGAGGAATGGCCTGAATAAATTGTTGCTCGCCGATTTCCTGACCCCAGAAAGCCGTAATCATCCGGGTAGAAGAATACTCGCAGCTTAAATAATGTTGTTGGGCAAATATCGGGAAATTTGCCAGGACGACTTTATCGGGCAAAGCCGCCTGGGCCTGGGCAGGGGCCGGTTGGATTAGGGCCGGGAAAAGGCTCAGCCCTAATATTAGAGCTATAAGAGCCGGATAAATCTTTATACTATTTTTCCTCATAGCTACACCTTACTTTCAAATACTCACTGTGGCAAAAAGCAGCTTCGGAAGATAATAAAAACTCCTGGCTCAAGTTGCAACCGGTCAAGCATTTATTAGACTTCAAATACAATTTTTATGCCAACTCCGTTAATTTGTAATTCTCATGAATAATTATCAGTATTTAAGAAAATTCTCAAAATCTTAAATCAGAAAACTTTCTGGAAAACCTCTTGACTAAAAGACAAAACAGAGTTACACTAAGTGGTATATACAACCTGACCAGTCCCCCCAAAATCGAACCGTGTCAGGGGTAGACTTCAGGTTATAGTGTTTAACAATGTTGTGACAAAGGTAGCAGTATGTTAAAGAACGGCCCCGTTCCCAGGTATTATCAGCTAAAAGAAATAATCCGGCAAAAAGTCACCGGCGGCCTGTGGGGACCAGGCGAACCTATACCCAGCGAACGCGAACTTTGCGAACAGTACGGCCTCAGCCGGATGACCGCCCGCCAGTCCATTACCGAACTGGTTAACGAGGGTTATCTCTACCGGGAACAGGGCAAAGGAACTTTTGTAGCTCAACCCAAGATTACGCAACAACTGATTCAACTGACCGGCTTTACCGAAGATATGGAAGCCCGCGCCAAACTCCCGGCGACCCAGGTATTAAACCATGCTATGGTCCCGGCGGATGCCACAATTGCCGCGATGCTGCGAATTAAAACCGGTCAGTTGTTATTTCGGGTCCAGCGGCTGCGGCTGGCGAACGGCGAACCCCTGGCTATCGAAACTTCCCTGGTAAATTTCATCGGTTGCGAACACCTGATGGACGAAGACCTTGAACACGACTCGCTTTACCAGCTACTTGAAAAAAAATACGGCCAGCCGCCACTTGAGGCAGACCAGGAAATAGAAGCCCGGCTTGCTTCGGAAGAAGAAGCTCGCTTGCTCAAAATTAGCAAGGGTGACCCGGTTTTGCTTATCCGCAGGACCACTTATACCGACCGGAATCAACCGCTCGAATATGCCAAATCAATCTACCGGGGCGACAAGTACCGTTTCTATACCCGGCTGAATAGAAAATAAGAGTCCGTGATGATAAAAAGTGGACTTGATGCGTTAGAACGAAGACAAATGGCCGGGCTGAATGTGGGTCTGATAACGAATCAGACCGGCATAAACCGGCAGTTTAAACGAACAGCGGTGGTGCTTGAGGAAGCGGGCGCAACCGTAGCGGCTCTTTTCGGACCGGAACACGGTTATTACGGGGTCGAGCAGGATGCTATTCCAGTTTCGGGTGTAGCGCAAGACCGCTGGAGCGGCGTACCGGTCTATAGTCTTTACCGCTCGGTAGACCTATCCAGCCAGGATGACGCTCAGGAGGTTAACCCTTTTGGGCCACCGTTCGGCAGCCTGGACGGGCTGGACGCTCTGGTTTTCGATATTCAGGATGTGGGTTGCCGTTATTACACTTATCCGACTACGCTCGGCATCCTGATGGAACAGGTTGCTTTGCCAATTTACGTGGTGGACCGGCCCAATCCAATCGGCGGCGAACTGGTGGAAGGGCCATATGTCGAGCCGGAATATAGCTCGTTTGTCGGGCGTTATTCTGGTATACCGGTCCGGCACGGCCTGACCCAGGGCGAACTGGCCCTTTTTATCAACCGGCATTTGCTGGGCGGTAAAGCTCGTTTGGAAGTGTTGAAAATGGAAGGCTGGCAGCGCGGTATGACCTGGCAGGAAACCGGGTTGCCCTGGCTGGCAACTTCTCCTAACTTGCCAACCCTTACTACTGCCCGGCTCTATCCCGGCACTTGCCTGGTGGAAGGCACTAACCTTTCGGCTGGTCGGGGGACAACCCAGCCGTTTGAACTGGTGGGCGCTCCCTGGCTTGACCGGCCCGACCGGCTGGCGGCAGAGCTTAACCGGCTTAATTGTCCCGGTTTGTATTTCCGGGATACTTTCTTTAAACCAATCTACGAACCTTATGCAGGGCAAGTCTGCGGCGGGGTGCAAATTCATATTTCACCCGACTACCGGGGCAACCCCAATGGGCCGGAAAACATTGTCAGGAGCGGGCTGCTCCTTATAGCGACAATTGCCCGGCTTTATGCTGAAAACTTTAACTGGCTTCCGGCGCACTTCGACCGCCTGATCGGTAGTGCTATCCCGCGCCGGATAATAACCGGGGAGAGGGACCATAATGACTCCCTGACAAACCTTTTTCAAACCTGGGCTTCTCAGGAACAGCAATTCCTAAAAGTCCGCCAGACTGTATTGTGTTACTAAAATATCTAATCTAAGGAGGAGAAGATGACTGAAGAATCAAGAAAAAGAGTGAGCCGCCGTAAATTCGTTGCCCTATCGGGTAGCGCCCTGGCGGCTAGCGCTCTTTTAGCAGCCTGTGGTGACAATACTGTTGCCCCAGCCGCCGCCACTACGGCTCCCGCCTCAGCCGCAACAACTGCCGCCAGTGCCACGACGGCTGCGGCTACGTCGGCTGCAACGAGTACGACAGCCGCTGCAACCACGGTTGCTGGTACTACTGCT
>JAYSYV010001404.1:0-3095 GCA_043727245.1 Chloroflexota bacterium
TGGACGAAAAACCTTTGCAACCGCTCCAAATGATAAAGAATTTATTGGTCCAGGACGGTCTACGCGGTCCGCTGCTGCTCTTGCTGGCCTTGCTGCTGACGGCGGCGGGTCTAACTTTTGAAGCCCTGCTCTTTCGGAACGTGCTTAACTTGCTGGACCGACTAAACCTGCGCGAACAGCAAATTGCCGCTCTGGCCGCCCTGGTGGTCTTTTTTGTAGGGTTGTTCACGCTGGAAATATTTGTCGCAAGGGGCGTTCGGCGTTTGGGGCGGCGCCTGGAAACACGCCTGCGTATTTTGTTTCTGGAAAAGATTCCCCGGCTGGGCGACAAATATTTCCGCAGCCGCCTCATTTCGGATATGGCCGAACGCAGCCACAATGTCCACCAGGTCAGAGAAATGCCGGAGTTGTTGCGCTTGCTAATCTGGCGGCTGGCCCAGGTTGTGACGACTGCCGCCGGTTTAATCTGGCTCTTTCCCCAGGCCGCGCCACTGGTCGGGCTGCTCTGCCTGACCACTATCGGCATTCCTTTAATAATTCAACCGGCCATTATCCAGGGTAACTTGCGGGTGCGTTCGCAACAGGGGGCTTTGAGTCGGTTTTACCTGGATGCCTTGCTGGGCCTGACTGCCATCCGGGCGCACCGGGCCGAGCGAGCCATCCAACAGACCCACGAAAGCCTGGTGGTAGAATGGGCCAGGGCTTATATGAAGGTCTTGCGCCTCCAGGTTCCGGTCCAGTCCGTCCAGGTGCTATTGAGCCTGGGCCTCCAGTTGTGGATTCTGGCGCTCTACCTGGGTTCGGGCCGGAATATTCCCAGCGCTTTGCTATTAATTTACTGGACCAGCGAGTTTTTTCCGCTGGGCTGGCAAATTACCCAGAGCCTTCAAAAATATCCCACCCAGCGCAATATCCTGCTGCGGCTGGTTGAGCCGTTGGGTGCGCCTGATGAAACAACCTTGCCTGATGAAACAACCTTGCCGGAGGAAATTCTCTCGCAGTCTGCCAGGACCAGTTTACCTGGTGCGGTGCGTATTTGCCTGGAAGGAGTAAGCGTTCAGGCGGCAGGCCATTCGATTTTGCAGGAAGTAAACCTGAAAATTGCTCCCGGCGAACACGTGGCGATTGTGGGGAAATCGGGAGCCGGGAAGTCTAGCCTGGTCGGTCTTTTGTTGGGTTGGCATCGCCCGGCGGGAGGCCGGCTTTTGATAGATGGGGAGCCTCTGGATGGCAACCGGCTGGCCCGGCTGCGGAGAGAAACAGCCTGGGTTGACCCGACAATCCAACTCTGGAACCGCTCTTTACTGGATAATTTGCTCTATGCCCAGGACGAACCAGCCTCGCTGGAAATAGGCCAGGTTATCGAACAGGCCGATCTAGTCCGGGTCTTGCAGAATTTGCCGGAGGCTTTGCAGACTCGTCTGGGTGAAGGAGGCGGCCTGGTTTCGGGCGGAGAAGGCCAGCGGGTCCGTTTGGGACGGGCCTTGCTGCAACCGGGGGTCCGGCTGGTCATACTGGACGAGCCTTTCCGAGGTCTGACCCATATCCAACGGCGCAGCTTGCTCAACCGGGTCCGCCAAATCTGGCAGGGTATTACGCTGGTCTGTATCACCCACGATGTCAGCGAAACGCTTGAGTTCGCGCGGGTATTAGTCCTGGAGGATGGCCGAATTGTCGAAGATGGCATACCGGCCCAACTTCGGGAACAGCCGGAGTCGCGCTATACAAAGCTGGTTAAGAGCGAGAACCGGCTCTGGCAGGAAATCTGGGGAAAAGCCGAGTGGCGTAGGGTGAGCCTGGAAAATGGCGTTTTGCATGAAGCGGACCGTGAAGGGCAACCGCTTTGAGCAACCTGCAAGAATATAGCTGGCCGCTAGACCAGATAAACGAGGTAATTATTGAACTCAGCCGCCGGAGCGGTTTTTTACCGCGCCCGGTTGAGTTGCCTCAGCCGCCTCCAAAACTCAACCTGTCCGACTCGGCTACCCTGGAAAAATGGGTCGAAGGGCTGGCCTCACAGCTAGATGTGGACGCTACCGGCGTCAGCACGACCTACAACGAAATAGATTTATTGCTCAACCGGAGCGGCCCGGCAGTGCTGCGTCTGTTGATCGAAGGTGAATGGCGGCTGGTCGCTTTATTGCCGCGCAAATTCGGCCAGTTATCCGGTGGGGTTAACTTGCTGGGAAAAGATTTAAAAGTCCACCGTTTGCCGCTAGCCCTGGTGGCCGCTTCTTTGAAACAACGCCTACAAGCGCCCCTGGTCAAAGAAGTGGACGAGCTACTCGAAACCGCCGGGATACCGCTTAAAGTCCGTCCAAAAGCTCGCGCCGGTATTATACGCGAAAGGCTGGGGGCTTTGCCGGTCAAAATGGGCTGGCTCTTGCGTCTGCCGGGCGGTGGCAATCTCTGGCGAGAACTGCGCGAGGCCGGGGTCTTAAAGTACCTGCTGGGTCTGGTGGTTATTTTCGTAATTAACCGGGTCTGCTGGGTGCTGTCCTGGGTCGTCCTAACGGCGGCAATCTTGCAGGGCCAGGTCCAGGCCGGTTGGCTGTGGCTGTGGGCCTGGCTGGTTTTCTGCCAGGTTCCGACCGGCGGAGCCAGGCGCTGGCTGGAAGGCTTGATTATGGCCCAGGTCGGCTGCGTCCTCAAACGCCGCCTGTTGCAGGGAGCCTTGCGCCTCAAGCCTGACGAAACGCGTCACCAGGGGGCGGGGCAGTTGCTAGGCCAGGTCATCGAATCGGAAGTGCTGGAAACCCAGGCTTTGCAAGGTAGCCTCGGTTTAATCTATTCCCTGGTTGAATTTGGGGCGGCGGTTCCGCTGTTGTGGGCCGGGGTGGGCGGCTTCAATCACGTCTGGCTGCTGCTTTTCTGGCTGGCCCTGGCGGCAGGGTTAGGGCTGCGTTACTGGCGCAAGCGACTGCGCTGGACCGGGGAACGTCTGGAAATGACCCATTATTTAATCGAGCGCATGGTCGGCTACCAGACCCGGCTGGCCCAGGAATCGCCCCGCCAGTGGCACACCGAGGAAGACCGCGCCCTGTCAGCTTACCTGGCGGCTTCTCAGGCTATGGATAACCCGGCATCATGGCTGG
>JAYSYV010001405.1:0-3092 GCA_043727245.1 Chloroflexota bacterium
ATTACATTTGCCTTATATTTCCATGCCCTATCTGGCCGATTGTCCAGTAGTCTTAACCGTACACGACCTTATTTTCGAACGCTATCCCGCTTACATGCCGTTAAAACACACAAAGTTGCTATACCATTTAATGATGCGGTCGGCTGTTGCAAAAGCGGCCCATATTATTGTCCCCACCCAGGCTACCGCAGATGACCTGGCCGTTTTCTACAAAAATACCAGGGGCAAAACCAATTCGGTTGCCGAAGGGGTAGATGCGGCCTTTCAGCCGGTTCATTCTAAGGCGGCCCTGGCGAGCGTCCGGGCTAAATATAACTTGCCTGAACAATTCATACTGACTATCGGCACCCGGCGACCCCATAAAAACGTAGAACAACTGTTAGCTGCTTTTGCCGCTTTACAGCATGAAATCCAATCTAATCTGGTGCTGGCCGGGCCGGTCGATGCACGCTTTCCAGATAATGTCATGGAACTGGCCGACCACTGGGGTATCCGGCAGCGCGTCCATTTTCCCGGTTTAATCGCGGAGGCCGATCTGCCGGCTCTTTACAGCGCGGCCCAGGTATTTGTCTTTCCTTCCCGCATTGAAGGGTTTGGCTTACCGGTCCTGGAAGCAATGGCTTGCGGTACGCCTGTAATAGGTTCGAGCACAGCGGCTATAGTCGAGGTAGCCGGGGAGGCGGCTGCTTTCCTGGTAGACCCCGATGATGTAGCCGGGCTTACTTCTAGCTTACGATCTGTGCTAAATTTGAGCCAGGAGCAGTGCCGGAAAGTGTGTGAACGCGCTATAACCCATGCGGAAAATTATAGCTGGGAGAAAACCGCTGCCGCTACCCTCAAAATTTATGAGGAGGTATATGCCCGCTCTCTCAACTAGTATACCTGTAATTGCTCCTTTGAAAACTCTAGCTCTAAAAGAAGACCTGCTTTTCGATGTATCGGTGATTATCGTCAATTACAATGGCAAAGCTTTCCTGGCCGATTGTTTAGAGGCTTTGAAAGGCGACACCGACTCCCTGAAGGTGGAAAGTATAGTAGTAGATAACGGTTCGGTTGACGGCAGTATCGAGCTTTTACAGGACAAACTCAAACCTACCACTCTGATTCTGGCCGGTGAAAATTTAGGTTTCAGCCGGGGCAATAATGTGGGTATGGCAATCGCCAGGGGCCGCTATTTCTTGCTGTTAAATTCCGATTGCTTTATCCAACCGGGCCTTTTAAAAACTCTGGTAGAGCGGCTGGAAGCTAAAGAGGAAGCGGCAGCCATTGGGCCGCGCCTGTTAAACTCCGATGGTTCCTTGCAGCGGTCATGCCACAATTTCTTCAGTCCTATGGTAGTGGTCCTAGAGCAAAGTTTACTCTGGCAGTGGTTAAAGTTCATTCCCGGTTTCAAAGCCCGCTTTTTCCTGGCAAGCGACCACGCCCGCCCAGCGGAAGTAGACTGGGTCAGCGGAGCCTGCCTTTTACTGAAACGGTCTGCCCTGGAAAAAATCGGGGGGTTGGACGAATGCTTTTTCTTCTATATTGAAGAAGTAGATTTATGTATGCGGTTGCGCCAGAGCGGCTGGAAAGTCCTATTTGAGCCAGGCGCGCAGGCCGTACACCTGGGTGGTGGCAGCGGAAGTGGTCCGGCCCTGGTATTGCAGCTATTCCAAAGTATTTACATCCTTTATGCTAAGCATTACGGGTGGTGGGATAAACTGCTCCTGCATATGTTTATCCGGGGCATGGCTCTATTCAAGGCCGGGCGAGCGAGCCTGACCTGGCTATTAGCTCACTTAACCAAAACACCTGGAAAATATAAGAAGGCTGCTTCAGAATTAGGGGTCTGGTTAGCTGTAATAAGACTTCGTATTTGATGAAAACGTTTACTAATATTCAGCTCGAATCTATCAAAAACGTTTAAAAGGTATAGCAATCAAACGGCGTACTCTGGTTAGGCCGTTCCTAAATAGCTCCCATTCAAGGTGGTTTGTGACAAGACTTAGATAGATACTAATATATACCAACCAACCGGTACTGGCGATAAACCCTAACAAAATCAGAGAAGTAGGTGGGAAAGCTTGCTGTAAAAAATAAATTACCAGGGCCGCTGGAATAGCTGGCATCAGGGCCGGTATCAGAATATCCTTAAATATCTCAGAGCTACTAACTCCTACAACCCGCATAGTATAAGGTAAGAGCGGGCCAAAGCGCTCAAAGATCGCCGCAATCAAAGTTCCCAACGCGACTCCGGTAAGCCCCCACGACTGTACAAACACAATCGAAAGACCCAGGTTTAATAGGCCGGTAAAAATGCTCATAAACGCGGAGAGACGATGTCGGGACATTGCCTGCAAAATATTAGCGCCAGCCCACTGACTTATATCCAGCATACTGGCCGTGACCAGTATAATTACCAGGTAGGCATAACCTGCATAGGCTGCCCCCACCCAGAGAGTAAGAATTGGCTGGGCCAGTATAATAATCGAGCAGCCCACCGGCATAAAGATGGCTAAAGTAAGGCGGGTACTGGTTGTATAAAGATTGCGGAGACGGACCGTTTCGTTGTTGGCATGAAGCTGGGAAGCCATGGGCAATATTATTTTGAGAAACTGTTCGGTCAGAATCTGAGGAATAGTGCTTATTTTGCGGGCAAAGGAATAAGGCGTCACGGCGCTAAGAGATAAAAAACTTCCGATAACTATTTCGTCGGTTTCGGTCTGGAGCTGACCGCCTAACTGGATCATAAAAACAGACGAACTAAAGCCTAGAACTCGCCTGACCTGCTGCAAGCTGCCCCCGCGCCAGCCGAATTTTAATTCGGGTACGATGCGCCTGACCAGCCAGATACTCGGTATTTGCATCAAAAGCGTGACCGGAATATTACTGGCGACCATGCCGACAACCCCGCCACCCATTAGAAGTACAATAATAGTCGTGGCCGAAGAAAATAGAGTGCCAAAGATAAGGATAAGGTTAACAAGATAGAAGCGCTGCAGGCCCCGCAAAACTGCCAGGGAAGTGGCACACGGTATGGAAATCCCAATGCTTACTCCCATAAACACTACCAACCAGGTAACGGTACTGCGTTCTTCGGCTGGTATCTGAAA
>JAYSYV010001406.1:0-9408 GCA_043727245.1 Chloroflexota bacterium
TTGATGCCGGTCTTTTTCTCAAAAGCTTCGGCGGTGGCCTTGACCCAATCTTCCTGCGGTGTGCCGAGAATAGTCAAAGTTCCGCCTGAAGTGCTGGCGGCAGCGGTAGTAGCAGCACCGACTGCCGTGGTCGCGGCAGAAGCAGCGGCGGTGGTGGCACTGGCTGCGGTAGTAGTAGCACCGCCAGCGGGAGCCGTAGTGGCTACAGGGGCGGGGGCAGCAGTGTTATCACCGCAGGCTCCCAGGGCAAGCCCCATCATAAGACTCAGAATGCCTAACAGGCTGAGGCGTTTTGAAAGCCAGAGAGTCATCTCCTTTGATCCTCCTATTTTAATTTCACTGGATGCAAGAAACCGATTCGTGAGAATGCGGTACTGAATTAACTTTTTTACTATACCAAAACAAAAAAGATTTAACAAGTTCTTAACAATTTAAAAATATCTGCAAGAGGGCCGACTTTATTAGAGTTTAAGCAATTTAAGTTCAATTATTTAAAAAGAATCATTCTTAGTCTGACCGATTAGAAAAGCCTATGCCGAGTTATTAAGTTGTTGTTAACAAGTTATTAAATTTAAGGTATAATTGTATTTAAAATCTGACATCCGGGGGGTAAGACTAACAATGGACTTTATTAATTTCTCCAGCCTTAACAACGAACTAAATATGGGATTGCGGCTACTCGCGGCCTATGTGCTTTCGGGCTTGATCGGGTTCGAGCGCGAAAAAGCCCAGCGCCCTGCTGGGCTGCGTACGCATATCCTGGTCGGGGTAGGCTCCACCGCTTTTATGCTAATTTCAATCTATGGTTTTGACGGTCTGGGGACAGCCCGTGACCCGGCCCGCCTGGCCGCTCAGGTAATCACCGGGATTGGATTTATTGGGGCAGGGGCAATTTGGCGTAGCGATGCAAACGTGGGCGGACTGACTACAGCCGCCAGTATCTGGATTACCGCCGCCGTCGGGATGATGGTCGGGGTGGGAATGTATTTTATGGCGACCGTGGTAACGCTGATGGCCTGGTTCACCTTGCGCTGGTTGAAACCGGCCAATCACCGCCGCGTTACCCGCAAAAAGAACCGCTTTGGCGAGCCATCCATGATAAGAGAAGCGGATGACCCTGATGATTTTAATTGAGTAGTCAGAAGGCAGTATATCAGGCTGAAACTTATTTTGGTAACTAAAAAAGTGGGTTAGTGTCTGGATTACTAACCCACTTTTTAGCGGTATTACACTCATTACCAACCAAGAATACGCCACTAACTTTCAGCTACTTTTCTAAGTACGTGGGCGGCTTTGCTGGCGGTAAACCAGTTGTCCGTCCGCAATCTGGTAGACCGCGAAATCGCTCAGGGTCGTATCGCCGTTCTGGTCAAAACTCCATTTACCGGTTACACCATCGAAATCACGCGTAGCGGCCACGGCATCCAGAATGGCTTTGCGGTCTTTGAGATTGACTTTCTGAATGGCGGTCAACGCCACCGACATAGATTCGTAGGCGTAAATAGTATAGTTCGTGGGAGCGCCGTATTTCGCCTGGTAACGTTTCAAGAAATCCTGACCTTTAGCCGGTAACTGCTCCACTGGCACACCGCTAATCGAGCTATAAGCCCCTTCCCCGGCTACCCCGGCTTCTTTGACAAAGGCCGGGTTATTGAGGCCATCTCCACCCATAAAAGGCGCGGTTACGCCCACCGCTCGAATGTCAGCCAGGAGTCTGCCGGGCTGCTGCTGGGCAATTCCGCCGAAGAAAATAAAATCCGGGTTAGCCTGGCGTATCTGCCGGGCCAGTTGACGATAATCGCTCTCCCGGCCAATTACTGAAACCCGTCCTACCACCGCCAGGCCGCGTCGGGTTACTTCCTTGCCGAATGCATCGGCCAGACCTTTGCCGTAGGATTGCGAGTCGTCAATGACGAAAAAGCGTTTGCCCTTGGCTGTGTCAACCGCGAAATTGACATCAGCCGGACCTTGCAGGTCGTCCGTCACAACCACCCGAAAATAGTTGCGGGTTTTGTTGGGATAATAAATAGCCGGTTCGTTGGCCTCGGTAACACCCGAAACCAACTTGGTCAGGCCAGGATAGGTATTGGCCGGGCTAATCTGGACCATGTTAGCCGCGTTGAGAATCGGAATAGATATTTTGGAAGCGCCGCTATTATAAGTCCCCAGGTAGACCATCGCGTCAGGGTCATTAACCGCCTTATTTGCGTTGGCCTTCTCCACTTCCGGGTCCCACTGGCCCAGCGATGCCGAAGCATCGTCCAGCTTTTCGTACTTGATGGTAAAGTTGCCAATCTTGCCGGTAGACTGGGTAAAATCGTTCAGGGCCATCTGCATGGCGTTTTCCAGGGTAATGGTCTGGTCTTTGCTGCTGCCTGTGCGGGGCAAACTCGAATAAATGGTGATATTCCCGCTGGTTTGAGCGTCCGGCGCGGCCACGATGGCCGGTTGGAGTGCTGCCAGCCCGGTTGATTGGGGGGCAGAACCAGGCGCTCCGGCCACACTTCCGGCCAGCAGCAAACAGTTCGCCAGGATAGCCAGGGCCAGTCCAGCCGCTATTTTACCCAGAT
Organism: Chloroflexota bacterium; assembly: GCA_043727245.1. Lineage (GTDB taxonomy): Bacteria > Chloroflexota > Chloroflexia > Chloroheliales > Chloroheliaceae > 54-19. Next base: position 2,571 of record JAYSYV010001406.1, read on the forward strand.
TTTTTTGTGGAAGGCTCACAGTAAGTCTCGTCATAATGTCAGTTCCAGTTCCTCACTGTTTTAATCGGTCAGGGTTAAAATTCCCGCCGCCAGCTAAGTAAGCCAATTTCCGCCAGAATCAAGGACAGGGGGAAAACTATCCAGGCGAGGAGCAACGATAAGTTCAGGCTGTCAGTGCCTTCTTTACTGCGTTGGTTGTAATCCGACACGCTCAACCGCTTCAAATCGTTGAGGGAAGTCGTCATCTGCTGGTAGGCGGTCGCACCTTCTACGTTCCGCACGTTCAGGCCGTTGGTAAGATTGCCGCCATTAACCTGTCCCCGAAAATTAGCATCGTTGGTCAGCCAGGTGCGGTAGTTCTTGATGAACTGGTTCAGGGCTGTCACCTGGGCCGAGGAAGTCAAGGCTCGGCAAACATCAGCCAGCGACCCCACAGCTTTGTAACTGCTCGTGACGCGTACAGGACAATCGGTAATCGAGGCAGGCGTATAGACTGTAGTGCCATTGGAGTCTTTAACGGCCAACAAGAGTTCAAGTTGCCTTTTGAAATTTTCCTCGTAAACCGCGTCACCCACGAATTTAGCCGGGGTTGCGCCCTGAGCGGCCTGGGTTTGCCCACCGATAACCCACTGAACCTGATCGGCGGCAGCGTCGGTGGCGTGAAGCTGGGCATCATTTAGCAGCGAAGTCTGGTTGTAACTGGCGACTACTTGCTCCAGGTTCCGGCTGCTGCTGGCAAAGGTTAGCCATAGAAAAGCCGAATAAATCGCCACGATAACCAGGGCCAGGTTGACTAAAGGTATCAAAACTCGCTTTATCCGAAAGGTCAGCCAGAGATTCACCGCCAGCAGAGCGACCACAAAAAGGATGGTGGCGGCTGCGGCCAGGTAAACCTGCAAATTGGCCGCTCCGGTGGCATCCTGGGCCGCTTCTTCCAACTGGTTAATATGCACACTTCGCAAGAAGTAAAGGCTCGAAATCACCGGCTGATAGTAATCGTTCTGCCCGTTCAGGAAAGCGGTTGTCGCCTCGTCCAGTTTATTGGTATCCACCAGGCCGCGAGAATACGCCAGGGTATCGTGCAGCCGGGCGTTGCGGGTACTCAGATAATTTAAGGCCGTCTGAGCATCCGGTTTGAAAGATGAGGGATAATTGGACAGAGCGGCAAAGCCGTTTTGCAGAGCAAAGTCGAAAGAGGCCCGCTGGGCTTCAATCTGCTTCAGGATGTTTTGCTTGGACTGGGCTACATTCGTGGTGCTGCTCACAAAGCCGGACGCACCGATAGACGAAGCCTTCTGGACCAGGATATAGTCCGCCGTGTTGGATACTTCACCGGACAGGAGTTGAAAAGCTTCGTTAGTGGCATTAATACCAGGAACCGCCACCGAGGCGATTTGCTGGAACTTATCTATACGTGTCCCGGTAATACTGACAGCCGCCAGAAAAGCCAGCATCGCCAGCCCAACCAACACCCAGCCGCCTAAAAATACCTGACCGCGCAAGGTATCCAGCCGCAATTGCAGCCGGTTATTGTTACCCCGGCGGGCCGGTCCGATGGCAGAGGTGGGCATCCGGTTTGAGTTGAGGATCGGAGGTCGGTTTTGTACAGGAACGGGAGCATTGGCGTTTGGCCGAAGTGAAGGACCGCGATTAGCAACGGACAAGGAAAAGCCTCCTGGGAATAGTAGCCACTTTGAATTTTCTACCCTGGTATTACGCAAGGTACGGGGCAACAGTTTCGGTATCCCGGCCCCTTTTAAAAACAGCTCAATTTTGTTAACATGTTTCTAACACATACTATGCTACAATTATCCAACTCAGTCAAAATTTATGGCCTCTTTGTTCTTTATAGAGACGGTCTGCCTTTCCCCAAATACTTCGTTAAACGTGAAAAATATAAATTAACGACGATTATTTATACCGGACTAGCCTTTTTATTTCCTGTTTCGTCATGCCACGTTTAACGCTTTTTTAGTTCCACGCATTTAGAAAGGTATATTAAATGTCAGACCAGTTTCAAGATTCCTCCTCTTATGAGGCCAATTATAGACTAATTAATAATTCCGCCACTGCCGGGGTAGGTGGAGCTGCCACCGACCACTTTGCCAGCCCGGAAGAAGCAGCCGACTTCCTGGATGCTTACAGCCAGGCAGTAGTGCGCGTAGCTGAAACGGTCAGCCCGGCGGTCGTCAATATTACCGTCAATAAGCAATTAAATGGTCGCCAGGCCCGCTATAACGGTTCACGCGGCTACGGCCTCAATCCTTACGAAGTGAAGGGAGCCGGGAGCGGCTTTTTTATCGCCTCGGACGGCTACATCCTGACCAATCATCACGTGGTGAGCGGAGCTTCTAAAATAAAGATTACTACCATGGATGGGGCGGACTACGAAGCTCACCTGATCGGGCAAGACCCCGAAACCGACCTGGCCGTAATTCAGGCCCAGGCCAGCAATATGCCCCAGGTCACACTGGGCAATAGCGAGGCGCTGCGGGTCGGCCAGCTTGTCATCGCTATTGGCAATCCCAACGGGCTGCAAAATACGGTGACAGCCGGGGTGGTCAGTGCGACCGGGCGAACTTTGAACAATCAAAGTGGTCGCCTGATTGAAAATATTATCCAGACCGATGCCGCCTTAAATCCCGGCAATAGCGGCGGGCCGCTGGTAGACAGTCACGGTCGAGTCATCGGGGTCAACACGGCTATCATCGCTATGTCGCAGGGGATTTGTTTCGCCATACCCAGCAACACGGCCCGTTGGGTCGCCGGAATGTTGATGAAAGACGGTAAGGTAACACGCGGTTTCATCGGGATAAGTTGCCAGCAACAGCCCATCCCGGCTCCGGTAATTCGCAGCCTCAACCTGCCAAACAAAACCGGCGTAGGCGTGCTGGAACTGACCGAGAACGGGCCAGCCGCTCGCGCCGGGCTTAAACCAGGCGACCTGATTCTTTCACTTAATAACCAGCCCGTTGCCAGTATTTTCCAACTGCAACGCCACCTGACCGGCGAAGTTATCGGCAAGGATATTCCGTTAACCGGCTTGCGCGGCAATAGCCGCCTGGACCTCTACATCAAACCGACCTTACCGCCCGCGCAGTAGTTTTAAAAAAAATAAGAGATGCCCGGTAAGGACACCTCTTATTTTTGCCTGAAATCGAAGGTAAAATCTTATCTAAGGGTCGAGGGTAAAATCTTGAGCTGGGCGCGGTACTTGGCGACCGTCCGGCGGGCGACCCGGATGCCCCGGTTTTCCAGCCGTTCAACAATATCCTGGTCGGTCAAAGGCTTGGTGCGATTGCGGCCTTCCGTCTCGATAATCTCCTTGATAACGTCTTTGATACTAAGCGAGGCTGTGAAGAAGTCGCTGTAGGAGATAACTTTGCGGTTCGGCAGCATCACGTATTTTCCGGCAGTGGCCCGGCTAACCGTACTTTCGTGAATACCGATGTAGCTTGCCAGCGTCGAACGGGTGAGCGGTTTCAGCCCTCGAACACCACCACGCAAGAAATCTTCCTGGGTTTCGACCAGGCACTTGGTGATTTTGAGCATGGTTTCGCGACGCTGGTTGATATTGGACATGAAGAACTTGGCGCGAGCAACATACTGGCGGACATGCTCCCGGTCAGAAGCGGTGGTTTCGGCAGCCGGGCCAATCATCTCGCTACTGAGTCGCTGGTACATCGGGTTGACCTTGAGAAAGAAGCGCTTCGACTCGACCACTTCAACCTCATACTGGCTCTCGCGTTCGGAGATAATAACATCCGGTACTACGTAGCCTGATTTGGCTCCGCCGTTACGCATCTGGACCCCATTGATTTCGCCGGTGTGACCCTCAGCCGGAAAAGGATTCAGGTACTTTTTGATAAATTCGCGGGCCGTCTGCACATCATCAACCGAAATACCCATCTGCTGGGCGATATAGCCATATTTATGCTCACCCAGGGCCGTAAAGAAATCCTCAATCAGTTTTTGAACGTGCGGTGCTTGAATGCCCTGCTCTTTGAGGAAGCGGACTTGAATTAAAAGGCATTCTTTAAAATCTCTGGCTCCTACGCCTGGCGGAGCGACATTCTGCAACTCTTTGAGGATGACCAGCACCTGTTCTTCATCGGTCTGGAAGGCATCGGCTACCGCTTCGAGACTGGTCGAGAGATACCCGCGCTCATCCAGGCTCCCAACCAAAAATTCCGCAATCGGAATTTGATCTTTGTCAAGGACGGTCGAAAGATCTACCAGGATGCGTTCGGACAGGGACATTTCAGCCGCGACAATCGTAATTGGGTCAAATTCCTCATCACCACCCCGGCCACCACTGGCCCAATTGTCGTCCGGTATATAATAATCTTCGTTGAAGTCGGTATATTCATTCGAGGTGGATTTGCGTTCGCCGGTGAGGTGGCCTGGCAGGATACCACCAGGATTCTCGGCCAGGCAGCGCTGGCAAACCCGGCCATTATAAGAACTGCCGCAGGTCGGGCAGACCTGGCGTTCGTCCAGGTCCAGGGCCGGGTTAGAATCGATTTCTCGGCGTATTTCTTCTTGGAGTTCCTGGCTGCTAAGGGCCAGTATCTGGTTCAAAGCGATTAAACTTGGCGAGACCCTGACCTGTTGCTCCTGCGATAATCCCATACTTAGGTCCAAATTACTCGCCTCCTCTTAAATTGTTCGTAGCCATATAAAGTGCAAGCTTTCCGTTCTTATATTTCCTGGTTTTAACTTTCGAGCTCAATCCACACTGACCTGGCGCAATCCCGGACGCTGGCAAAACCATCCTGGTAGTCGCGCATGTTATAATGCCTCTCGGTAAATAGTTTACCGCAATTACATATAGTATTGTAAACGTCTTACAAAAATCATGTGTTTAATTTGCATTACAATTCAATAAGCAAGATCTATGCCAGGCTTTGCACTTGCATAATCCGTGCCACTATTTTTACCCTGGATAAACTTTCGGAAGTTCGTAGAACGTTCAACGTTCAATATCGAACGTACGTAGAGATATTGAACCTATTAGCAAGTATTAAATTAAGTAATTATGTTAATATAAGATACATTTTTAATTGGCCTAATCTTTTACGTTTTACGTTCAACTTTCTACGTTTTACGATATATTATTCTTAAATTATGAAAAGTCTGGTTGCCTACTTAAATCAAAAATCTTCTGGCGAGTTACGCGTTATCGCTGAAACCTGGCAGGCCACCCTGACCGACCGGTTGTATACCGGCAACACCTTTCAGTTAGCCCAGGAAATGCAAAGCGAGTTCTTGCAGCGCCGCTATGTGGATCATCTCAACGGGATAATGGTCGAATGGCTGAATTTTTTTATCAGCCAGCCGGAGTTTACCATAACTTCTGCCGACCTTGACCGGCGCAGGCCGGAAGTGGGTGTCCAGGAACTCGTTCTCAAAGAGTTGATGCAGGCCGGTGTATTGTTTGAAGACAAAATTATCGTTACCGAAGAATTGTCCGCTTCCAGCCAGCCCGAAACCGCCCCGGTTAAGCCGCTCAAACCCGGTTGGAGTGAGATTTATGGCCGCCGAAACCACGCTAAGGTAGCCGGTTCTCTGAAAACTGTCCTGACTACCCTGACCCTGCCTCGCGAACTGGCCCGCCCTTTAGCCCGCTTGCTGGTTGAAAAGAAAACTTCCCAACCTCCCACGCCCGACCATACGGTCCTTAAACCGACACAATTGCCTTTACACTATTTACTGGCCGGGCTGGAAACCGAGAAACTGGAACAGGCCGTCGAAAGCTGGAGTCTGACCGGCCTTCTGGGCAGCGCCGGACCGGCCCAACTGGTAGCCGAGCTTACCCAGGCGCTTTCGGACCAGACCCACCAGGCCAAAATCCTGGACGAACTGGAAGAAAGCAGCCGGGAATTTTTCAAACTTCTCAAACTAAAAGGCGGCAAAACGACCATAGCGGATTTGTTGGAAGATTATGTCAGTCTGAAGCGGTTGGGCCGGAGCTTACGCCCGCTCCTGGAACACCAGTTAGTCTGGGAAGCCTTTGAAGATGAGCAAAACCTGGTCTTTATACCACCCGAAATCGCTACGCCTAAAAAAGAAACGCCCTTAGTCCGGCCCGATGCCCTCCAAACGGTCAATCCGCCTGGTCGGACTACTCTTTTCCCACCCTATGCCCTGGCCTGGGACATGCTTACTTTCCTGAACTATATTGTCACTAACGAGCTAAAATTGACCGCCCAGTCGCTTATTCCAAAGCGCGACCTTAAAAAATTAAGCGCCCAGCTTTGGCCGCTCAATATCGAAGAAGTAACCGGGCTGGAATATCGTCGAGTAGACTTTATAGACCGGCTTTGCTCTAGCCTCAAGTTGTATGCAACAGAGTCATACTCCTGGCGCTTGCAACCGGGAGCGGATTTTAAGGAATGGCTTGACCTCGATTTTTACGAGCAGATGGGCAAGTTGGTCGAGTTGTGGCTGACCGAACCCACCCGCACCGGGCCGGTAGACTTTCCTTACTACTACGGCAACAATAAATTAATCAGCCGGGCCAACAAAACTATGCTCGGCTGGCTTAAAAGTTGCGAACCCGGCACGTGGTATTCGTTAGACTCGCTGCTCCAAAAAGTGCAGCGTGAAGACCCTTATTTTATCTTGCCGCGCCGTGACCTTTTAAATATGGTTGGCCTCAACCGTCTGACGGAAATGAGCAGACAGTGGCTAAAGATTGAAGGTGAGATAATCCAGGCCACTTTTCAATCGGCCCTGGAATGGCTGGGTATTGTCAAGGTGGGCCGGAACGAGGCTAGCCGGGTAGTGGCTTTCTGCCTGACCGACTTCGGGGCGAAGATGTGCGGCCAGACCAAAC
>JAYSYV010001407.1:0-3091 GCA_043727245.1 Chloroflexota bacterium
TGCTGGTAAGATGCCAGGCCACGTTCTCGCCCAACCCCTGCTTGATCCAGGTCGCCAGCAATTCCATTTCGCCATCGCTGTCGTTTACACCCGGCACGATATTAGTTAGAATTTCCAGGTGGGCTTTGTATTTAAACTGAGCGCGGCGGGCGGTTTCCAGGACTTTCTGGAAATTAACTTGCCCGGTCAGGCTATTAAAGCTCCGTTCGTTAAATGTGTTTACCTCGACCAGCAGCCCATCAATATAATGGCCGACCATTTCCAGGGCTTCCAGGGTCATATAGCCGTTTGTCACCATCGCCGTGAACTTGCCGTTAGCCCGGATACTTTTGCAGGCATCCACCAGATATTCGAACCACATAGACGGCTCATTATAAGCGAAAACAATGCCCCGGCACTGCCGTTCGATCACAAAACGCGCCAGTTTATCAACAGGCAGAAAGCGGTTTGTTGCGCCGGAGGGCATAGGAGGGTAGGGGGGTTGACCGGGCCTTGAGGGTAAATTCGTGCCATAGCCGCCCAGACTGAAGACTTTAACGCCGGGGAAAAGATGGTAGAAACCCTGGCTTTCTATCCGCTCCAGTTCGGCTTTGCTGACCAGGCCGTAGTTGGAAGTCTGGAGAGTCCCGGCATGGTTGGTTCGCACCTGGCACACGCCGGTTTGGCCGGGGCCAAGTTCGCAGCGGTAATTGCAAATCCGGCAGCGTTTTAGCGGGCCGGATAAATTCTCGACCAGCGGAACGGGTTGGATGTTGGGTAGGGTTGGTGGGCTGCTTATTTCGTTCACGTAATGCCCTATATATCTATATCTATATTTATAATAGTAACAACTATATTTGCCCCATTATATTTTACTCTGTTGGGATCGGATGTTCATTAGTAGTTTTGGGCCATACTACACGGCTATATATCTCTTTTAGTCCTAGCGAAACGTCAAGGGCCGGTAATTTCAAGCTTTCATTCAGGTGGCGGTAGGTTTCGACCGTCCAGCGGCGAGGTTCACCGGCTACTCGCCAGAAACATTGAATGTAGGCCCGGTGCTGGTCTACCAGTAAATAATTTTGAAGGGTGTCCAACGCTTTATACAGCTCGAATTTATCAGTCCGGTCGTATTCGGCGGTAGAGGTCGAGAGTACTTCAATGATTACCAGAGGGTTAATAATTGTATCGGTGCGGCCAGGGGCTAATTCAAGGGGGCCGCAAGTAACCATCAGGTCGGGGTAGGTGTAGAGGCCGTTCGGTTCCACCAGTAACCGCATATCGCTATTGAAAGCTTCACAGGCGCTGCCGATTAGTTTCTGATAGAGCAAACCGGACAGGTTGAAGATAATCCGGTTGTGGCTGACCGTACCCCCGGCCATCTGGAAAATCTCGCCTCTGAAATATTCATTTTTATATTCTGAAGATTGTTCCATCTTCAGATATTCTGCCAGTGTGTAATAAGGACGATTGGCCTGGTTCAACTTAATAGGTCTCCTTCTTCACTCATAGACCCCATTGTTACTATTATAGCCTATTAGCAGCAATTTATAGTAAATATTAGCCAACTGCTAGCATTCAGGCCACTTTAGAATAATTTAGAGGACTTAGCTGCTTTAAGATACGGAAATTTATCACAAAGTTTACCGGAAGTCGGGAGGCCAGGTGTTATAATAACCGGGTGAAATAGGAAGCAATATATAAAAATTGGAAAGAGCTGTCATGCTTTTTTATAATCTGGGTAAATGGATTTTCCGGCACAAATGGTGGGTAATTGCCGCCTGGGCCTTGACTGTAGCTATCTCGGCCCCATTTGTGCCACAGGTGCTAGAGCCGCTAAAGACCGGCGGTTTTTCCGACCCTAGTCTGGAATCTTCCCAGGCGGCCACTTTACTCCAACAAAAACTTGGTTACAGCACCAGCAACCTGGTGATTTTCTACCAGAGCAAAGACCCCCAGTTGAAAGCGACCGACCCTCGCTTTATTATGGAAATCCAGGCTTCGCTGGCCGACATTAATCAAGCCCCGGCCCCGACTCAGATTGTGCTGCCTTCGCTAAATCCGCGTCAGATTTCAGCCGATGGCCGGACGGCCTATGCAGTGGTAACTTTTGAACTTGATGGTGAAACCGCCGCCAAACTACTGCCCCGCATCCGGCCCCTGATAAAACAACCGCCTTCTTTAAATATGACCATCGGCGGCGGGTTGGCTTTTTACGAGGATGTCGAACTGGTCAGCCAGCGCGATTTGCAGCGGGCCGAACTAATTGCTTTCCCGGTGGCAGTGGTGGCCCTGGTGCTGGCTTTTGGCTCGGTAGTGGCCGGTGGGTTGCCGGTGGCAGTCGGAGGCGTGGGCGTGCTGGTCATTCTGGCCTCGATTTTTGGCCTGGCCCACCTGACCGATATTTCTATTTTCGCGGTTAATCTTGCTACTTTGTTGGGCCTGGGTCTGGGCCTGGATTATTCACTCTTTTTGACCAGCCGCTTTCGGGAAGAGCTGGCGCGGGGCCGGTCTGTCGAGGAAGCGGTCGGTGTTACGCTTGCCACAGCCGGAAAAGCGGTATCCTTTAGCGGTCTGACCGTCTTTATCGGTTTGAGCGGGACGCTGCTTTTCAGGATTAATATCCTGACATCGGTCGGGATTGCCGGGTTTGTGGTCGTGATTGTTTCGGTGCTGGCCGCGATAACTCTGCTTCCGGCTATCCTGTCTTTAATCGGCCATAGGGTTAATTCGCTGTCGGTTATGGGATTTTTCCGGCGCAAAACAACTGCTACCACGACCAGTTATATTCCCGGCCAGCAAGAAGGTCACGGCTTCTGGGCCTGGCTGGCTCACCTGGTAATGAAGCGCCCGGTCAGCGTCTTTGTGCCGGTCCTGGCTTTGCTGTTGCTGCTGGGACTGCCTTTTCTCAATGTTAAATTCAGTTCGCCGGATGCCTCGATTCTACCGGCGGATGTACCGAGCCGCCAGGCTTTTGACATTCTGCGGAGCCAGTTCAATGAGAGTGAAGTCACTCCCATCCTGATCGCGGTCCAGGCTCCGGCAGGCAAAAATATCCTGTCGCCCGACAACGTTTATTACCTGTACGACTTTGCCCACGAAATCCAGAAAG
>JAYSYV010001408.1:0-3090 GCA_043727245.1 Chloroflexota bacterium
GGGGCTAAATAGCCCTGGCAGCAGGGTTTTAACTGCCTAAAAGGGCTATTTGGCGTCTGTTTTACTCCCCTGGCGGGCTTCCTCCGACAGGCTGCTAGCTTCGAGTGCCTGGTTGGCAACATCCAGTTCGTAGGTACGTTCCTTAACCCTGCGCTCCAGGTCTGTATTAAAATTGCGAACCAGTTGTTCCTGTTCTTTAAGTTTAGCCTCCAGCCGATGCCGAGAGATGGCCGTTTCTATAGTGGTGTAAAGGACACTTTCGTCAATAGGCTTTAAGAGATAGCCAAACGGTTCAGCCTTGATAATTTCATCAAGTGTCTCTTTATTATTATAAGCCGTAATAAAAATTATGGGGATATCCTGGGTTTGCTTGATCAGCCAGCCGGTTTCAACCCCACTTAGCTTACCCTTAAGCTGGTAATCCATGAGAACCAGGTCGGGCTTCTTCTGACTAACTTTCGTCAGGGCTTCTTCACCAGAAAAAGCACTGGACGCTATTTGATACCAAAAATTTTTAAGGTCTCCTGTAGATATAGGGAAATGTGAATTTCATCTTCGACCACCATTATATTTAGGCTTTGCATTAAATATTTCCCCCTAAAAACGATAAATGGTAGTAAGGCTTGTGGTAAAAATTGGCTATTAACCTATAGCAAATGTTCTGCTTCAGGACTCAGGCAGAGTTGCAAATTTCGGACCGTGCCTTGTAATAGCTACTTGGTTCATCCGAGTGAACCAAGTAGCTATTACAAGGGCTGATAACAAGTTTAGTACCCTATAACGGATTACATTTAAACACTAAACTTTTGAATAACTACAATCAGCTTCTCAATATCAAATGGCTTTACTACAATGCCTTTAACCTGAGCATGGGGAATAAGATTTTTAGGAGTAGCTGAAACAACTACAACTGGTATCGAAGGAGCAACTTTACTAAGTTCTTTGAGAAAGCTATTTCCATCTATTTCAGGCATATTCATATCAAGAGTTATAAGGTCAAAGTTTATTGTCCTTAGAAGTTCTAATGCCTGAAAACCATTATTAGCTCCGGTAGCATTTAAGCCATTTTCTTCATCAATAAGCATAACCAGAAGTTCTCTAACGGCGCTTTCATCCTCAACAACCAAAATTAACTTTGCCATAAATAACTTTAATTCATTTCTAATTAGCCTGAACGAAACAATCATTTATAGCTATTGCAATTTTCAATCCAGCAAAAACTGGTTGACAATCAGTAATAGCTTGCTTTGCCAAATTTATTCGGTTGCCTCTAACGGTCGCATTAAACCCAAAAGTTGTTGAACAACTATGATGCATCAGTTAAAATTTTTGGTGGCTTTTTTCTTGCTTATAAAATAGTTGAGTTTTGCAGAAAGTAGTTTAGTAATCCTCTACCGGTTCGTTATATTATCTGCCATCTGGTTGGGTTCGATTAAAAGACTTCCTTCAACTAAGTTTAGGCTTAGAGAAATGAAAAACAACATGTCCAGACGTGACATTATCGTCATTGGGGCTTCCGCCGGGGGAATACAGGCTCTTCTAGAACTGGTAAGCGGATTGCCCCAGAACTTCCCGGCCGCTCTATTAGTAGTGATCCATACAACCCCAACCCGCCCCAACCGCCTTCCCCAGGTGATTAACTACCGCAGCAAGTTGCCCGCCCACCTGGCCCAGCAGGGAGAAGCTATTGAACCTGGAAATATTTATGTGGCTACTTCCGATCTGCATCTCCTGATAAAAGATGGTAAGCTGGAACTTAACCACGGGCCTCGCGAGAATAGTTCTCGCCCGGCTATTGATCCGCTGTTCCGCAGTGCCGCCCGTAACTTTGGCCGCCGGGTAATTGGTATTATTCTTTCCGGCAACCTGGGGGATGGGGCAACCGGACTTATGATGATAAAGAGCTATGGCGGTATAGCCCTGGTTCAGGCCCCGGACGAAGCCGCTTACCCCAGTATGCCTAATACGGCCATCAGTTATGGTCAGGTAGATTACGTTTTACCTGTTCAGGAGATGGCCTCTTTATTAGTTCAGTTAGTAACCGAAAATCTGGAAGAGAAAGGAGCCGCCCGGTCTATGGAACCTATTTCTGAGGCTAAAGTTAGTAACCTCGAACCGACTTCACCGGCTGAAGGGGCCGGGGCAGAGGAAGAAGAGCGGCCCGACATTATAAATGAGGCTTTGTGGGAGCAGGAACATAACCAGCGTGGCGGTAAAAGCGCCATATTTAGTTGTCCCGACTGCAACGGGGTATTGTGGCAAATAGATCAGAACGGCGTAACCTATTTCCAATGTCACGTTGGACACCGGCTGTCACCGGAAATGCTTATAATAAGGAAGTCCGATGACTTAGAAACGGCCCTGTGGAGTTGTGTGCGAACTCTACAGGAAAAAGCCACCCTTAACCTGCAATTAGCCGCCCAGTTGCGCAGCCGGGGGCGTGAAGAAGGGGCCGCCAGGATCGAGGAGAAGGCCGAAGTGGATAAAAGGACCATGAAGATTTTGAGAGAGCAAATTCTGGATGTTATCCCTGACCCGATGGAGCAGACTTACGCGGTGTTGGAGGATATGGGAGATGCTGGCGGCGAGTACAGCCAGGCTTAAATATGAGGTTAAATATTTCAAGCTACTTAAACACTTAATAGTTCAAAAGTTTTTATAATAGCAGAGAGTTTGGAAGTACGAATAATAATTTTGTTTGTACGAGAAAAGCACTTAATGTCGAAGATAAATTGAACTTTGCTATGGTTAATTTATTTCAGTAATGATATACTTTAGCTCTAAGCTTAACTTTTAATTGTTTGAATAATCCCAGGATCAAGAACGGATTGTAAATTGGAAGAAGCTGTTATAGCCTTGCAAGCGCCAGCCTATTTTAGTTAGCTTTGAAATAGGTGGCTAGCAGTTTGTCGGAGAGAGCCTTATTTTAGCCGGAATGGTACTACCTGTAGTTCTAAATTGACACCCTTTGTCTATAAGTGGTAGTCATTTTGATTACTCCGACAGGCTGCTAGGTAAAGATTTTAGGGAAATTTAAGGATAAAATTTAAATTTTGAGCTCGGATGATGAAAGTAGCCAGAACGGGTATG
>JAYSYV010001409.1:0-9396 GCA_043727245.1 Chloroflexota bacterium
CTTTCGCCAGCGCGTTAGCTGTCAGCCGCAGCACGGTTGTGGCCGCCTACGAACTGCTGCGCGAAGAAGGCTGGCTCGAAAGCCGACAGGGTAGCGGCACAAAGGTACTGATGCCACCGATACCCAGCGCCAGGTCGCTCAATATGGTCTTTAACCGGGCAACCTCTGACAACCCCGTGATTGAGCAACTCTTTAGCAATACCGAGAATTTGATAGATTTTACAGCGGGTATTCCAGCCGGGTTAAACCTGGCCCGGTTTGGCGAACCTACTATAGACCTTAGCGAAATCATGCAAGAATCGCGTTACTTGCCGCAGGGTTTACAATCACTCCGCCGCAACCTGTCAAACCAATATACCCTGAATGGTGTACCAACCACCGAAGATCAAATTTTGATTACAAGCGGCGCTCAACAAGCCCTTTCCTTGCTGGCAGCCTTGTATCTCCAATCCGGTGATACGGTATTGCTTGAAAATCCAACCTACTTCGGGGCGTTGGACGCTTTCCGCCAGACCGGAGCCAGGTTAGTCGGCATAACGGTTGATCCGGCTACTGGTTTGCGCCTGGATTTACTGCAAAATGTGTTGAGTAGCATGCATCCCCGCTTTATCTACCTGACCCCTACTTTTCAAAACCCGACCGGGGCTGTAATGCCGGTCGAACAGCGCAAGAAATTGGTCCAGTTAGCCGAAAAACACGACCTGGTAGTAATTGAAGACAATACATTGGCTCAACTCGAATTGGACCAATCTACCCCACCATCGCTGGCCGCCTTCAGCCGAGGCGATAACATAATTACAATTGGCTCAATGAGCAAACTTTTCTGGACCGGCCTCAGAATTGGCTGGGTCCGGGCGACCCCGGCCATAATTACCCGCCTGACCCGGCTCAAAGCGGTAAATGATTTAGGGTCCGGGCTGGTCAACCAGTTTATTGCTAACCGCTGGTTAGAGAAAATCGAACCAGTTAAACAGTGGCGAAAGCAGGAATTATTAACCGGGCGGGAGCGAACCATCGGGTTACTGGAGAAACACTTGCCGGAATGGGAATACAACCGGCCCGGAGGCGGATTGTTTTTGTGGGTCCGGTTAGCCGGGAGCAATGCCGGGGCTTTTGCTCAATTGGCCCTGCGTTATGGGGCAGTAATACTGCCGGGCAACATGATGTCGGCGGACGAGTCATATAGCCAGTATATCCGGCTGCCCTTTTTCCAGGACGCGGCTGTAATAGAGGAGGGTATTATCCGCCTGAGCCGGGCCTGGCAGGCTCAGGGCTTATTAAGCCGGACTAACAACCAGCCAGCGTTAAATTTTATTGTGTGAAAAGGCCGCAGTCTAGGCTCTGCGCCACTCCATCCGGCGAGCCACAAAGAGCATCGCCAGAAAATCAAAAATGACCAGAAAGGCCAGGTCGAGCAGGAACGACAGATCGTAATTGCCGGTCAGGGAATGGCGCAGAGCGTCGGCAGCGTAGGTACTTGGCAGCGCCCGGCCAATAATATTTAGAAAGTCGGGCAGACGCTCGGCCTGGATTAGCACCGGGCCGCAACCCATAAATAGGAACTGCAAAATCCCGGTGATAGTGTTGGCCGTATCGAAATTTGGCGCGGCCACTCCCACGAACGCCCCCACCGCCGAAAGCGAAAAGGAAGCCAGTGGCACAATCAGAAAGAAGAAAATATTTAGCTCGAAGTGCAACCCGAAAAGCTGGGCAATCAAAATCGTTAACAGAGAACTGGGCAGGGTCAGTATTAAAAAGCCGGTATTGACCGCCAGTACCAGCAATATCTTGGAAACCGGCAAAGTAGCGTAATAATCCAGCACCCCAAAAGTACGCATGAACGAAAACCGGGCGCTAGTACCGTACATGGTCGTGAAAATCAGCGAGATAATAATGTTGCCGCTTACCAGAAATTCAGCCGAAGCCAGGTTATCCCCGGCGGCGGCTTTGAGGAAAAAGAGGGCCGTCAAAGGGACCAGCAAGCCGTTAATCAGGGTGGCCGGCCAACTCCAGCGCCAGTTGGCTAATTGAATTAGCAGCAAGTCCCAGAAAGCCCTGGCCGGGGATAACTTGGCCGGGTTGGCCCGGTATTCGTCAACTTCAGTCGTTAGCAAACTGTATCCTTTAGTTATTAGTCAGGGTTATTATGCTGGAAAACTATCTAACCACTCATCTAAGGTCAGACTTGTGGCAATAGTGTCTGCTAACTCGCTTAACTGGCTTATATTGTAACGCTCTAACCTGACCACCAGATTAGCCGGTAGGGCTGTTTCGCCGTACTTGCGGCGGGCTTGCCTTTCCAGTACGCTTCTTAAAGCCGCCCATTCGCCTTCAACTCGGCCTTCTTCGCGGCCTTCATTCTTACTTTCGGCTCGCCACTGTACGGCGGCCTGACCGGCTATATCCTCGGCGCTCAAGTTTTTAGCGAATAAGTCGCGCACCTGACGCTTCCAGCCTGGCAACAATCGCTCGCAGCTAATCTCGTCCTGTTCGGTATATTCCCTGGCCTTATCCGGCGTTTCCACTTCATAGACCCCTATTTTGTGCTTCCTGGGGTCCACGTCCCAGATAACAACCGCCCCATTCTCAAAATAGGTCTGGCGCTTGCGGCGCTCTTTGGTGCGGCGGTTCGAGGGCGACCTTATTTCGACCACCAGTTCGGGGCTACCTTTAAGGACCACATGTTCATGGCCTTCTTCGACCGGCTGAACCTGTTTGTCGAAACGCTCATTGGAAATCAGGCATACGTCCGGTTTGAGGATATCGCCGTTTAGCATTTCACATTCGGCCTGGTCAGGATAGGCTTGCCCAAAGTCTACAAATCGGGCCGCCAATGATAGAATTTCCTGGATAACACCGGCAATCCGGCGCTCTTCTAAATTAGTCATCTTTTGCCACACCAGCCAGCCGTTAAAGAGTTCGAGGGGTTCTTCCTCCAAAAGCACCCAGGCATTGACAGCAGTATAAGGGCCGGGGTCACGCCGGTAAGCCGCTTCAATATCCAGCGGCCAATACGACGGAGTTTGATAACTGTGTGTTCCATTGGGCGGCTTTGCTGAACCATTCTTATCTGGCCTCTTTTTAGTTATACGGGTCTGAGTTACCATTGGTCTATCACCTTTTACTGCTTTCCCTTATGAGTTGGCCGGTTGCGCGGATAGCTATTTAAAATTATAACATGCTTTCTGAGCTTAATATTCCTTTTAGCATCCTTATGCTTACGCATTCCCGCACTTTACGTTTTACGTATTACGTCTTCCTCGGCAGCGATAGCATGCCCGGTCAGTTTCATATAGACATCTTCCAGGCTGGCGGTATGGACCCGGAAATCTTCGAGCCGTTCCAGTTTCACCAGGCTCAAAATATGGTGAATAGCCTCCTCGCCTTCGGCCCTTGCAACCTTGACGCTCCACTGGTAAGGCTGTAAACGCTGCGCCCCGTGCAGGGTGTCCAACACCTGTTCGGCGGCGGCGGCTACGTCCGGCCTTAGAAATAATTCCAGGCTAACTTCCTGTTCAAGCTGGGCTTTCAACTCGCTCACCCGGCCCAGCCCGACAATCCGGGCCTGGCTCATCACGGCTACGCGCTGGATGATTCGCTCGGCCTCCTGAACATTGTGTGTCACAAGGATAATTGTCGTACCCTGACGCTGGTTGACCTGGACCAGTTGCTCCCAGACCTGCTTGCGAAAGGCTGGGTCCAGGTCGTTAGTCGGCTCATCCAGGATTAAAACCGGTAGATTGCCGGTCAGAGTAGCGGCCAGGCTGACCAACCGGTGCTGCCCGCCTGAAAGATGGCGGACCGCTTTCTTGCGGACATCGCCCAGACCCCATTCTTCGACCAGCCGGTTAGCTTCGTGGCGGGCAGCGGGCCGGGAAAGTCCTCGCATATGACCGGTAAAGTAAATCGCTTCCTCGGCGGTCAGGTCCAGGAGGGCATGGGGTTTCTGGGGCATGTAAGCCACGTAACGCGTAACCGCTTCGGGGTGACGGGCAATGTCCTGGCCCATCAAGAAAATCTGACCGGAAGTGGGCGCGACGAGGTTGACCATTTGCCGGATAAGAGTGCTTTTCCCGGCCCCATTGCTGCCCAACAAGCCAAAGACCTCGCCGGGCTCAATGTCCAGGTTAATTTTTTGGTTGGCCGGTTTGGTAGTGTGCAGGGCTTTCCCCTTCGCGTAGACTTTGGTCAGGCTTTCAATATGATAGATCGGCTGAATAGCCAGGTCTTTGGTTGGATTTAGTGGTTCGTAATTTGTAAAAATCAATCCGGTTCCGCTTCAATTCCTGTTTGTTTTTAGGATAAACATTATAACATTTAAAGAAGCCCCATCTAATCCGGCTTGTATTTCTCCAGTTCAAAGAAACCTTATTGACGGGGTTTTTCAGGAGTGTTAAATTTAGGGCCATATACCTTAGAAGAATCGTTATCCGTTTTACGTTCCACGAAATAGAGAGGTTGAACTAAGCATGAGAAAAGTTTACGCAACTGCCGAAGAAGCGGTTGCCGATGTCACCGACGGTGTGACAGCGATGTTTGGCGGGTTTGGGCTTTCCGGCAATCCCGAAAACCTGATTAAGGCTCTGCACGAAAAAAGAGTTAAAGACCTGACTATTATCAGCAACAATTGCGGGACCGACAATTTCGGGCTGGGTTTCTTGCTCAAAGACCGCCTGATTAAGAAAATAATTGCCAGCTACGTCGGTGAAAATAAGATTTTCGAGCGGCAAATGCTGGCCGGGGAGGTCGAAGTAGAATTAAACCCGCAGGGTACGCTGGCCGAACGCATCCGGGCCGGTGGGGCCGGTATCGAAGGCTTTTACACCCCGACCGGTGTCGGTACGGTAATCGCTGACGGCAAAGAGAGCCGCGAAATCAACGGTAAAATGTGCATCTTAGAAACAGCCCTCCGGGCCGATTATGCCTTTATCAAAGCCTGGAAAGGCGACACTTCAGGCAATCTGATCTACCGCCTGACTGCCCGCAACTTCAACCCGATGATGGCAACCGCCGGTAAGATTACTATTGCCGAGGTCGAAGAACTGGTCGAAACCGGCGAACTCAACCCCAACGATATTCACACCCCCGGCATTTTTGTCCAGCGGATTATCCAGGGCAAAGATTACCAGAAACCGATTGAGCAGCGCACTTTGCGCGCTAGAGAGTAATTTAGCTAAAAGGAGCTTTGAAATGCCGCTGACACGTAATCAAATGGCCCAACGAGCCGCCCAGGAATTACAGGATGGTTATTATGTCAATCTGGGGATTGGCCTACCGACTCTGGTTGCCAATTATATCCCGGAAGGCGTAGACGTTTTTCTCCATTCGGAAAACGGTCTGCTCGGCATCGGGCCGTTTCCCTATCCCGGCGAAGAAGATGCCGATCTGATTAATGCCGGTAAGCAAACCGTCACAATGGTTCCCGGCGCGTCCATTTTTAATAGCTCGGACAGTTTCGGAATGATCCGGGGTGGACATATTGACCTGGCTATCCTGGGAGCGATGCAGGTTGCCGCCGATGGCAGCCTGGCAAACTGGACCATTCCCGGCCAGTTGGTTAAAGGCATGGGCGGCGCGATGGACCTGGCGGTAGGGGCTAAACGGGTCATCGCTTTGATGGAACATGTCAGCAAAAAAGGCGAGCCGAAAATCCTGTCGGAGTGTACCCTGCCGCTGACCGGCCAGAAGGTAATCAACCGGATTATCACCGACCTGGCCGTGATTGACGTTACCCCGGAAGGGCTTCTCCTGGTAGAAATCGCGCCCGACACTACTGCCGAGGAAGTCATTCAAAAGACCGGCGCACCCTTAAAAGTTTCCGACACGGTACGCGGCATTATGCTAGAAACCAGCCACAACCAGCCGGTCGGCGCTTAAAACCTTATGACTTCCCCAACTGAGGCCGGAAAAGACGAAACGATATTATCCACCGTCAATTCGGTTAGCCGCAAGGGCGCGGTTGTATACCGGCCTTCCGGTCCCTGGACTCCCGCCATTCAGGCTTTGTTGAAGCACCTGGAAAACGCCGGTTTCGCGGCAGCACCGCATGTGGTGGAGCCTGGAACTGACTCTGCTGGCCGGGAGATGGTCAGTTATATCGAGGGAGAGTTCATCTTCCCCGGCCCCTGGAACGATGCGGCTATAATTGAAGTGGGCCAGATGGTGCGCCAGCTTCACCAGGCTACCGCTGCCTTTCAACCTCCGACCGGAGCAGTCTGGAAACCCTGGTTCTTGCGGGAATTGGGCGGGCCGGACCGCATTATCGGGCATGGCGATATAGCTCCCTGGAATACAGTGACGCGGGGCGGGCATCCGGTGGGCTTGATTGACTGGGAATATGCCGGGCCGGTGGACCCGTTGGCCGAACTGGCCCGTGTGACCTGGCTCTTTCCCCAGTTGCATGACGATGATGTGGGCGAACGGGTCGGCCTACCTTCACCCACGGTCCGAGCCGGACAACTGCGCTTGCTGGTCGAGGCTTACGGGCTTTCCGCTACCCAGCGTCAGGGCATGTTCGAGCGCATTCTAGAAGTGGCCGTTTGCGAAACAGCCGCCGAAGCAATTGACGGTCATGTCACGCCGGATAGCCAGGGGCCACTCTGGGGAATAGCCTGGCGGGCCAGAGCAGCCGCCTGGATGTTGCGTCACCGGGCCATGCTGGAACAAGCCCTGCGCTAAATTTTTACTTCAAGGAAGTTTGTGGACTGGAAATCGGCCCGAAATGTGGTATAATAACGGCGGTTCCGAAACAACTTATGCAATTTGGGATCAAAACCACCGCAAGTCAGGCTAAACCGACTTGCCGCACCTTAAGACAAGTTGTATAATAGGTAACTCAGGGTAGAAAGAAGGATGGTCGCTGGTCTTAAAGCCAGAGGAAAGTCCGAGCAGCGCAGAGTAGGGTGCCAGGCGGAGACTACGGTTTAAGCCTGGGAGACGGTTCGCAAGAGCCGCCGACAGTCCAGATTGGGCTTGTCGTTAAGACCTCCGTTCGCGGAGGAATCAACGGCGGGTAGAGCAACAGAGACTAAACCTGGGCCTTCGGGTCGCGGGTGTGAAAAGGGCAATCCTCCCTGCTGCAATCTCCGAATCGGCCGGCAAAGACGGTTACTCGCCGAGGCCGGAAGTCGAGAGCAGTCACAAAGGCGACGATGTGGCCGGTAGTTAACACCTACCGAGATAGATGACCGTCACGAACAAAACTCGGCTTACTCTCTTTCTATCCTCCTTACCAAACGTGGTGCCCATAGCTCAACTGGTTAGAGCACTGGTCTGTGGAACCAGGGGTTGTGGGTTCAAGTCCCATTGGGCACCCTCCATACTATTATCCGTCTGGTCTGTGTTTAAGGCCATTTTCTTGCAGAGATGTAAAGAAAATGGCCTTTTTCATTTTACTAAAAGCTATTCCCCCGCATTTAACAATATTTGTTGGTATAAAACCACTCGTGATTGGCTTATAACTTGTTGCTCTGAGATACTTCTTCTTTCCATTCTTCCGGGGTTAATGAAAAATAGTGGGAACCTAGCTTGCTGGCGTACTGCATAAACTCTGACCGTGACATTCCAAGTAATGGGGCTACTTTCCCATCTGAGATTGCGCCGCGCCAGTATAATTCTAAGATTATCAGTTCGCGGGCGCTGTTCGGGACAGGTTGATTAAACTGGCACAGTAAGGCTATTACCCATCTTCCAGGTTTAATAATACCTCACTCATAAGTTTTTCCTTCCTGATACCTTAATCTAGCTTTGATTTTAGACTGAAACTAAATAACTTTTTGAGAGTAATAGACACTGTAATTATACTCCAGAATAATTTAGTAGTTGGACCAGGCATCTTCACCCTGGATTTTAACCATTGGCTTAACCAGGAAAAAAAAGCAAGATTCTATTTGGTGTTATAATAAGGCAAATCTGTACAGGTCTATTTGGAAACAGGAGAACGTTAATTTTGCTTGCCTCATATTTACGACCTATCTTTCGTAATTCCTCTGCCACACGCTTTTTAAAAATCTGGCTTGTTTTGATTGTGGCTATGTTGAGTTTTTTAATGCCTTCGACCTCCCTGGCAAACGGTGGAACTCCTATCTACAACGGCGATATTGGTAACTTTAACGTTTATTTGTTAGTCAGCCCCTCGCCTCCAACCCCGACTGTCCCGGCCCATTTGACTATGGTCCTGACCAAAAAGGCCAGCGACCAGCCAGTTAATACTGCTACCGTGCTGGTGGAACCTTCCATGCCCTCGATGGCGATGCCGGGTTCGGGTGGGCAACGCTTCTTGCAGACACCGGGGCGGCCTAACCAGTATGACGTGGATATACCGGTATCAATGGAAGGCGATTGGACCTTCAAAATTACTATCACCGACGCTCAGTTCGGGGCAGTTTCATTTGTCGCCATTACCAAAGTAGAGAAACCAGATGCTCCCTGGCCGATTATCATCGCCATTCTAGTTGCGCTGCCGATGCTTGCCGGTCTAACCTGGTATTTCTTATTTCGAGGCCAGGATAAAGATGACGAGGATGACGAGGAGGATGAGGACGAAGGTGAAAGCATGCGAGAGTTAAAAGTTGGCAAATAAAATAATTCAGCTTCAACCGGCTTTCAACCCGATAAATCCAAAGCGCGGCGAGGACAAAGAACGCCATGGCCTTGACCTATATCGTATTCCCGGTTTGCGCCGGGTGTTGCTCTGGAAGCATAGCCGCACCGTCTTTCAGAGTATCTTGTTGGTGGCAGCCCTGGCCGTGATTTATGACGGTTTCTTTGGTAGCCAGCTTTCTCCGCGCAACTTCGCCACGGTCGGAGCCTGGATTGATTACCGGTTTTTGCTGGTAGTGGTTATTTTGCTGATTGGAAACCTTTTTTGCATGTCCTGCCCCTTCGTACTGGTCAGCCATACTATTCAGAAACGGGCCGGGTTGAACCGGGTCTGGCCGCGCTGGCTCAAAGGCAAATGGATTTCGCTTGGTTTGTTAATCCTGATTCTTTTCAGCTACGAACAATTCAGCCTGTGGGACAGCCCGGCCCTGACCGCCTCGGTGACGGTCCTTTATTTTGGCGGGGCCGTAGCGACCGACTTTGTTTTCAAGGGGAACGCTTTTTGCAAATACGTCTGCCCGCTGGGATTGTTCAACCAGACTTACGCTATGCTCTCGCCAACCGAAGTAAAATCGCGCTCGTTTACAATGTGTAAAAGCTGCACCACCAAAGAATGCGTCAAGGGGGATGAAACCCACCACCAGGAAGGCTGCCAGATGTCCCTTTACATGGGGACCAAAGTTAGCAACATGGATTGCACCTTCCAGATGAATTGCGCCAGAGCTTGTCCCTACAGCAATGTGGGCCTGCAAGTACGCAACCCTCTCCGAGAATTATGGACTAATGTCACGAAAA
>JAYSYV010001410.1:0-3084 GCA_043727245.1 Chloroflexota bacterium
GCCCGCTACGAGCTAAAACTTGATAAAGCTAAAGAATTACTCAAACAGGCGGGCTATACTCTGCAAAATAATCAACTGGTCAACAAGGCGGGCAAAGCGCTTGGCCCTTTCAAGCTGGTTTACAATACACCCAGCCCGCTTTATGAAGGACTGGCGGCTACTCTGAAAGCCAATTTTGCGGCCCTGGGTATTGGCCTTGAACTGCGTAACTATGATTACGGAAATTATCAGAAGTTCTTAGCCAGTCCCAACGCCGATTTTGACCTTTTCCTGTCGGGCTGGCGGGCCGATTACGCCCCGGAGAATTTTGTAGATGTCTGGCACGCCGGGCTTGACCTAAATAGCGGCAGTTACCAGAACTCCCGTCTGCTCGATATGTACGCCCAGGCCCAGGGTGAAGCGGACATCACCCGCCGCAAAGAATGGCTGATCCAGGCCCAGGCCATCGAAGCCGAAGATTTACCCTATATTTTCCTGTATGCCGAACAGGGCCGGTTAGTCGTTAATAAGCGGCTGGCAGGCTTTGCGCCGGGCCTGTTAGGTCCGGAGCAAAACCGTTATAGCGACTGGTTCGCCTCTAAATAGCTGTGTTATAATCTTCTTTTATGTACTGGTTAAGCTCGAAATGAGCGGGGAGCAAAAGCATGCTGGGGGCGCGGGTAGCAAGTGCGGTTGTACTTATTCCAGCGGTACTGCTCTTGCTCTGGCTGGGGCCGGAGACGACCGCTATCGCGACCGCCGTGGCGGCTGTTATTGGAACCCACGAATTTTATACGATGGCGGCCCGGTCGCCGTTCCATTTCCGCTCTTTCCAGATACCCGGCTATCTCGCGGCGGCAGCTTTTAGCCTGACCGGGTATTACAAAAGTCCGCTCTTAATGCTGGGTATTGTGGTTTTGCTGGCCCTGGTAAATTTACCCTATGCCTTTCTATTCCACCCCAAACCGGCTACCCAGTCTAGTGCTGAATTTACCGTTACTCCCGGTTTCAACTGGCTGATTTCTGTTTTCGGGGCGGTCTATGTGGGGCTTCCACTGGGCTTGATTGCCCTGATTCGCAACGTTTTTAGCGGCAATGAAGCTATCTGGTGGGTCGTGCTGATTTGCCTGGGAACCTGGGGCGCTGATACCGGCGGCTATTTCTTCGGGCGCTTTTTCGGTAAACACAAGCTGGCCCCCAAAATCAGCCCGAAAAAGACGGTCGAAGGCGCGATAGGTGGCATTGCTACCGCTACGATTGGCGTAGCGCTGGTCGGCGGTCTGGCTCTTTCTATTCCACTTATTTGGACTATTCCGCTGGGAATTATCCTGGCAATCGCCTCGATTCTGGGCGATCTTTTCGAGTCGTGGATCAAGCGCCGGTTTGATACCAAAGATTCGGGCAAACTTATACCGGGCCACGGCGGTTTGCTGGACCGGATAGACAGCTTCCTGGCCGTCACTCTCATAACCTACCTTTTCATTCTGTTTTACCACTAACCTTTTTCTAAATAAAAGAGGGAGGGCAGAAATGCCCTCCCTCTTTTATGCTGGTTTAGACGTTTGCCGTCTGCTGCACTTTGATGCCCAATCCGTTAGCCACTCTCTGGCCGTAGTCGGGGTCGCACTGGGTTAAGTGTCCGCCCATGCGCTCCTGGATGTCCTGATTGCAGGTTTTCAAGGCTGAAACAAGGTTATTAATAAGGTCAGCCCGTTCCCACTCCTCAATGAACCGGTAGCGTTCCCCGGCCTGGGTATAGTCGTTGGTCCGGCTGAGTTTCTTCCGCACTACATTGCCTTCAACGTGCGGAGTGTACTCTTTACGGCCCTCTTTAGAAGCTTCCACCAGGCCGTTACGGCTGCTCGGCTCGTAGTTGACATGCGGATTCTCGCCTGCCTCAACCCCGTCTACTACATAAGCCATCTGACCGTCCCGCTGGTTGGTAGCGACATGCTTCTTGGGCCGGTTGACTGGCAATTGCAGGTAGTTGGCCCCTACACGATGCCTCTGGGTATCCGAATATGAGAAAGTTCGGCCCTGGAGCATCTTGTCGTCCGAGAAATCCAGCCCATCTACCAGGACACCGGTCCCGAAAGCGGCTTGCTCAATCTCGGCAAAGAAGTTTACCGGGTTGCGGTTAAGGACCCTACGCCCGGCAGGAAGCATCGGGAACTGGTCTTCCGGCCAGATTTTAGTGTCATCCAACGGGTCAAAGTCCAGTTCAGCATGCTCATCATCGGACATTACCTGGATTTGCATCTCCCATTCGGGATAGTCGCCCTTTTCGATAGACTGGTACAAATCTTGAGTAGCATGGTTGAAATTGGTGGCCTGGATTTCGTTAGCCTGGGCCTGGGTAAGCCCTCGGACACCCTGTTTGGGAATCCAGTGATACTTTACCAATACGGCCTGGCCCTCGGCGTTAACCATCTTGTAGGTATTAACCCCAGCCCCTTCCTGTTCGCGGTAATTAGCCGGAATACCACGTGGACTGAACAAGAAAGTTATCAGGTGCATAGACTCGGGGGTCTGGCTGATGAAGTCGAAAATACGGTTGGCATCTTGAATGTTAGTCACCGAGTCCGGCTTGAAAGCATGAACCACGTCCGGGAACTTCATGGCATCGCGGAGAAAGAAGACCTTGAGGTTATTGCCCACCAGGTCCCAGTTGCTCTCCTCGGTATAAAACTTGGTGGCAAAACCGCGTGGGTCGCGCAAGGTTTCGGGTGAGGTACTGCCGTGGATTACGGTGGAGAAGCGCACCAGTACCGGCGTGCGTTTGCCTTTCTCCTGGAACAGTTTGGCTCGCGTATATTTGCTGGCCGGTTCGTTGCACGAAAGTGCCGTAAGCCTCGAAGTAACCGTGAGCGCCTGCGCCGCGAGCATGAACTACCCGCTCCGGGATTCGTTCACGGTCGAAGTGCGAGATTTTTTCGAGGAAGTTGTAGTTTTCAAGGACGGTTGGCCCTCGGTCGCCCACGGTCCGGTTGTTCTGGTTATCGTAAATAGGATGACCCTGGCGATTGGTTAATACCGGCTGGCTGGCCTTCTCGTGGCCGTTTCCATCGGTAGGGTTCTCAGACTCTCCGTTTAAAGGCATCTTAG
>JAYSYV010001411.1:0-9384 GCA_043727245.1 Chloroflexota bacterium
CTGGTCGTTTGCGCGGCTGGAAATGCCGGGGAACGCTGGTTAGTGCCGCCGGCCAGCGCTCCAAGCGCCATCACAGTGGGTGGGCTGGACGACAAGAACAGCCTCGACCCGAACTCAGCCGAACTATGGCATTCCAATTACGGTCAGACCCTGGGCGGTGTCTGGAAGCCGGAACTGGTCGCGCCGAGTCTGTGGCTGGCAGCCCCCATCCTGCCGGGTAGCAATGTGAAACAAGAAGCCCTGGTGCTGGAAAAACTGCGCAGAGCCTCCCCAAACGAGTTACCGACCCTGCTGTCCGACCATGAATCAATCGGCCAGACCCATCTGCCAGCCGAAATCGGCCAGATGCCGCCGGAAACAGTTCGTGACCTGATACGACAAGCCTGGAACAATCAAAAGCTAATCAACCCGCATTACCAGCACGTTGACGGTACATCTTTCGCGGCTCCTATTGTCACTTCGGTGGCGGCCCAGATGCTCCAGGCCAATCCGTACCTGAAACCGGCTGGCCTAAAGGATTTGATTATGCGGACCGCTCGCTACCTGCCCGAAGTATCACCCAGCCAGCAAGGCCACGGTGTGGTTGACCCCTGGGCGGCGGTAACGGCGGCCCTTTCGACCGCCCACCAGTTACAGTTCAGTTAGTTAATTAACGGGCCGAGTGGTTAAAAGCCTGTTCAAAGAACTGGACCATGCGTGAGTACAAAATTTTCTGGTTGTAGGGCTTGCTTATACCGTGGCCTTCATCTTCAAAAGTCAGCACTTCGTAGGGAATGGTTTTTTGTTCCAGGACGTTGACCACTACTGCCAGGTTTTCCGGGCTGACATTGGGGTCTTTGAGACCCTGGACAATCAGTAAACGGCCTTTAATATTGTCAACGAAATTGATAGGCGAAGCGGCGTGATAGCGGTCCGGCTGCTGGGCAGGGCTGCCACCCATCATAGCCTCGCTATAAGGTCGCAGGTCGGGCCGGGTGGTATCGTAGTCCACTACCAGGTCGGTCATGCCGCAAATGGGAATGACCGCCGCCACCAACTCCACCGGGTAGCGTGTAATGGCGCACCAGGAAGTATAGCCGCCATAGGAAGTGCCAGTAACGCCGACCTTGCCCGGTTCAGCGATACCGCTCTGGATGAGGGCCGCGATACCATCCCGAATGTCGCTTTGCTCCCTACCACCCCAGCCATCCTCTTTGATAGCATCCTGGAAAGCCAGGTTAAACCCGGTGCTGCCCCGGTAATTCGGGGTCAGAACGTTAAACCCGGCTGAGATAAAAAACTGAACCTGGGCATTGTAGCGGTCCTCGGAATGAGCGGTTGGCCCGCCGTGAACCTGGACAATGGTCCCTTTGACCGGCTGACCTTCCAGGGGACGATAGAGCCAGCCCTGAATCGTCAGGCCATCTTCGGCCAGCCAGTGAAAGTCCTGGGCAGACACCAGTTGGTCAGGTTTAAGCGAAGTATAATCCCACAATTGGGTCAGGCTGGTAAAATTCGCAGGATTTATATTATCCGGCGAAAACTGCACCAGGTCAGCTGGTTGGCGAGCGCTAAAATAATAGCCAACCCAGTTTTGCGACCCGGCTTCCGGCGCGAGCGGAACCAGGCCGCCTGGCAGAGCCGGTAAAAATCTTTCCTGACCGCTGACTAAATCCAGCCAGGAAGTACGCGGCGAAGTCTCTTTAATTTCCTCGACTACCGCCTGACCAGGGGCATTTTCGGGGAGAAACGCCCCTTCCAGGTTGCGTTGGGGGTCATTAATCAACCAGCGTTTCGCGCCGGTCGCCATGTCCCATAGCCCCAGGCTGCGGTGCAGGCCGGTTTCGGCCAGAAAGAGCGCCTGTTGCCCGTCCTGCGACCAGGAAGCCTGGACCTTCTTATCCGCGCCGTAATTCAAAATTTCGCGGTCCTCCTGGCCTTCCACATCTACCAGCCAGATTTGTTCGCCGTTGGGATGCAAATCCATACGGTTGTATAAAATATGGCTGCCTTGCCGGTTTAAATCTACCATGTCAGCGCCCGGTTTGAGGGGCCGAGCCAGGACTTTACGTTCGCCGCTTACAAGGTCGTGGCGGTAGAGCCAGAAGGCTTCCAGTTCTACGTCCGCAGTAAAATCATAATTGGCGGTATAAAACAGCCAGCGCCCGTTCGGGTGAAGTTGAGCGCCTCGGATAAAATAGTGGGGCGAGGCTTCCAGCAAAGGATGCATCTCGCCCGGATAGTCCAGGCTCACATCTATTTTAAAGAGCTGGACCCGCTCGTCGCCCTGGTGGTCTTGCCCCACAAGAACCGCCCGGCTATCCGGCGACCAGCTTACAAGTTGGGTATTTTCAGGTGTGTCGGTCAGGCGGACCGGCCCAGTCGAGCCATCGGTCGAGGCTACATAGACCTCCGCCGTGGGATGAAGTCCGACCCAGGACCATGCTACCCACGCGCCATCCGGGGAAACCAGGTAGCGCCGGATATTTGGTACAGCTAATAAAGCCTCTAAGAATTCTGATTTGGACATTTTTTCTAGATTTCTTTCTATAGTTCCTTCTCGATTTTCAAGGTAAATATTTACCGTTTCAGTAAGAAGATTATAAGAACTTCCAGGGATTGCGTCAAAACTCAAAAGAAGGAAGCTCTTTTATGGCATCTTTTCCTGGCCGATTTCAATCGGCCGGAATTTCTAACGTTTCGTCCCACCTTGTAGTATAGCGAGGAGATAGTTTACCCCGGCGCATGTGCCAGGCTTCCCCGATGCCTGCCGTGCCTACTCTAATCGTTCCCCGGCCCATCGTGCGGTTTATCTGGTCCATAGCTTCCATTAACTTCCGGTTACGCTCCAGGGTGTCCGGTCCGCCCTCGCCTTCTCCGAAAAGATTCAACTGGCGGCTATTTTCGGGGACCAGTTCCATTACGATAACACCGGCCTTGGCGTATTTGAAGCCGGACCGGTAAATCTTTTCCAGGCCGCGCCGGGCATGGGCGACCAGTTCAGGCGTGTAGGCAGTCGGTTGAGGCAGCCGTATAGAAACAGCGTTGGCATAGCGGGGGCCGTAAGCGGCAAAGTGGCTGGTATTTATAAAGACTTGCAGAACTGAAGCTACCGAATGTTGCGCCCGCAGCTTTTCGGCCAGCCGGGAGACATACACTGCCACTGCTTCCGCCAGTTCTTCGAGGCTTACCACCGGTCGGCCAAAAGCCCGTGAGGTAATGATAGATTTTTTAGGTGGTGGCGAAAGCTCTTGCGGAAAACACTGAATACCTCTTAACTCGAAAGCGGTCCTTAAACCGTTAATGGTCAGGTTCTTTTGAATCCAGCGGTCAGGCGCTTCTTTAAATTCGTAGGCGGTAGTAATATCGTACTGGCGCAATAACTCGGCCCGGCGTTGCCCGATACCCCAGATGTCATCGACTTTTATTGAGGCAAGAAACTCGTCAAGCTGCACCTTTGAGAAATTTGTAATATTAAATACACCCTGCTCTTTGTAAAGAGGGTTTTTCTTGGCTTGCCGGTTGGCGAGTTTAGCGAGGGTTTTGGTAGAGGCTAACCCTACACTTACCGGGATACCGGTCCACCGGCCAACTTTCCGGCGTATATCCGCCGCCTGAGCGTCCAGTTCGGCTGGGCTGAGACCCGGCAGCCATAAGAAAGCTTCATCAATTGAATATATTTCTACTTGCGGAGCTAGCATCTGGAGAGCGGTCATTACTCGTTGGCTGAGTGAGGCGTACAGGGCATAGTTGGATGACCAGACCTCAACATGGTTCCGTTCAATTAGCTCCCGGATTTTGAATACCGGCACTCCCATATCAATGTTTAAATCTTTCGCCTCGTTTGAGCGGCTTATTACACACCCATCGTTATTGGAAAGCACTATTACCGGCTTGCCCCAAAGGGACGGGTTAAAGACGCGCTCACAACTAACGTAAAAGTTATTGCAATCTACTAAAGCTATGGGAGTGGTATTCATTTGTTTACTTGAACGGATTTAATAGGTTTGAGCAGTTGTTTTCCAGCCGACGGACCAAAGAAATGAATTACCGAAATCACCACCCCCCATATCTCAAACTGCATTCCTTCTATAATTTTAATGGGCTTGAAATCAGGATTGTCGGGAAGCAGCATATATTGATTGCCAGGGACTTTGTGCAAGCGTTTGAGGGTAAATTCCCCATCTACTACCGCTACTACTATCGAATTGTCCTGCGCTTCTACCGCTCTATCCACCACCAGCAAATCCCCCGGCTGGATACCCGCCCCGGTCATGGATTGGCCCCGCACCCGCACAAAAAAAGTGCTTACGGGATGCTGTATACACAATTCGTTCAAGTCCAGCCTCATTTCTACGTAATCATCGGCGGGACTTGGAAAACCAGCCGCTATAGTTTCGGTAAATAGTGGGATCAGTACCCGGTCAGTATCTTCCAGATTACCAAAAGAATAAATTTCAGCCAGGTAAATATCTGGGTACATGGTTGCGAGCCTCTTTCTAAACTTGTTGGATAATTGCGCGGCTCTTTTTGATGGTTCTTGAGATAGTAGAGCCAGACCTCTTTTCCGCAAGGTTTGTTTGATTATAGTTACATTACTAGAACGTACGATCTAATCCAAAGGTATCACATATTTGGTGGAAATACAATACTTTTTAGTTTTATGCGAAATTTAAAAACCACCTGCAAATAGTGTGCAAGTGGTTTTCGCTATTAGTGAGCAATATCTCTCAGGGTAAGCAACCTGTCAAACCTCGGTCAGGACCGGGATTATCAAAGGGCGCAGACCGGTCGAGCGCAAAATGTACGACCCGACATTCTGCTTGATAAGATCAGAAAGTGACCGGGGAACAGCCCCACCCTGGTGGCCTGCTTCGGCCTGTTCAATCGCGTTCTGGACGATTTCCCGGCTTTGTTCCTGTAGATTGTTTACGCCATCCTTGGAAAGCGAACTGGGCAACCCGGTCGTCAGGATGCATGGGTCATTGACCGGCTGGCCGGTCTGAGCGTCCAGGATAGCCGAAACAATTACCAGGCCATCGCTGGCTAACCGTCTCCTGTCCCGCAGGATCACCTGGGTAACTTCACCGACCGTCAGGCCATCTACAAAGACCGCCCCGCTACGAATGCGGCTGTCTTTCCGACCACCCTGGCTGTTGATGACCACGCCCTGACCTACTTCGGTCAGGAAAACATTCTCGAAAGCCACGCCCCTGGACACAGCCGCCTCCCGGCACAGCACCATCATACGGTACTCGCCGTGGAGCGGCAGGATGTAGCGGGGTTTTACTAAATCGTACAGTTCGATATGTTCGTCATAGGCGGCGTGACCGCTGACGTGGACTTCCGGCATAACCCTCGGATAAATAACCTTAGCCCCGTTCCGCATCAAATTATCAATGATGCGCCCGACCAGTTTCTCGTTACCGGGAATAGGCGAGGCCGACATTACAACCGTATCGCCAGGTAATGGCGACACCAGGCGGTGCGTCCCGGCGGCCATACGGGCCAGGGCAGCGGTAGGTTCGCCCTGGCTGCCGGTTAGAATTAAAACTACTTTCTCCGGCGGCATTCGGCGAGTGGCCTGGGCCGTTACCAGGGCCGTATCGGGATAGTCCAGGTAACCCAGACCCCGCGCTATTGGGATATTCTTTTCCATCGAGCGGCCTACCAGGGCGCAGACCCGACCATATTTTTGAGCGGCCTCAATAGTCCGCGCCACCCGATTGACATTCGAGGCAAAGGTGCTAATTATTACCCGGGCCGGAGCATCCCGAATCAGGCTTTCCAGGGCATCCCCGACCACGCTTTCCGGCAGCGTCCGGCCCGGCGACTCTATCCGCACGCAGTCGGGCAAGAGGGCTAACACACCTACCTCGCCAAGTTCGCGGTAGCGCTCGAAACTGGCCGGAGGCAACCCGGCGAATTTCCAATCTCCGGTGTGCAGGACCGTGCCAAGCGGCGTATGAATCGCCAGCGAAAAAGCATCCGGGATAGAATGGTCTACCGGGATGAATTCAACTTCCATCTGGCCCAAACGGACTCTCTCGCCACCGTTCATAGTATGCCAACGAGCTTTTTGTTCAGTGCCGGGGTGTTCCTCCAGTTTGGCGCGGACCAGACCGAGGGCCAGGGACGAGCCGTAAATTGGCACTTCGGCCAGGTCTAGCTGGGCCAGGGCAAAGGGAATAGCCCCGATATGGTCTTCGTGGCCGTGGGTAATCAGAATACCCCGGAATTTCTCTTTGTGTTCGCGCACATAACTTAAATCGGGAATAATCAAGTCAATTCCCAGCATTTCTTCGTCGGGGAACTTTACGCCGATGTCTACGAGGACAAACTCGCCATCATATTCAATTAATGTACAGTTTTTGCCGACTTCACCAACGCCGCCCAGCGGCACAATCCTTAACTGGCTATCATTTATCAAGGTCATAACAATCTTTCAGAATAACAAACTTTCAAATGTGGTCATTTCAAACAAAACAACTTTTAAATACGTTTACCCTCAAAGACTCAGCAAACGACATACCATCAAAAGTAGCCGGTAGTCGGTGGATACTTCTTAGCTGGTGCAACAGTAGCTGAAAAGTTGTGGGCAATACCAGCTTCTAAACCAATTTTCTGACCAATAGTTAGTAAGCCAGCTTCTAAACTATTTCCCTGACCACTGACTACTTACGGTGAGAAACTTCTTCGGGAGGTAAAGGAGTACCTGGTAGGCCGGAGGCAGGAGGTTTGCGGAACCGGACGCTATAATAAAGCAGGGGAATCAGACAGAGCATCAAGATGCCCAGGCTGATAAACTTACTCAAAGGACTTATATTAAAAGGTAAAATGCCGATTACTCCAAATACCAGGCTGATAAAGTAGAACAGCCCCACAATGCCCTGCTGGCTCCAGCCCATATCCATCAAGCGGTGGTGAATATGGCTGCGGTCGGCCTGTTTGGGGTCGCGACCGTGATAAATCCGGTTCAGGTAGACAAAGGCCAGGTCCAGCACCGGAAAGCCAATAATTAAGAGAGCCACTGCTACCTTAGCCCCGTCAATAACCGAGATTACGGCCAGGGCAAAGCCCAGGAAGTTGGAACCACAATCGCCCATGAAGATAGAGGCCGGGTGCCAGTTAAAAATCAAAAAGCCCCCGATAGCCGCCGCCAACGCTAACGCCAGCATTGAACTGGTGAACTGAAATTGAGGTGGGGTAGCGTTGGGAACCGCCGGGTCAGAGCGAGTCCATTGCTGGAAAAGAGTTTCCAGAAACAAAATGATTGCCCCGATAAAAACCACCCCCCCGGCCAGGCCATCTATCCCATCCGTGGCATTGACAGTATTTATCATGCCCACAATCCAGAAAAACGTGAAAGGAACGGCCAGCAACAACCAGAAGGGCGAACCAAGAATTGCGTCAAAGTGCCAGAAAGCGATGCGGTCAATCAATATCCCGATAGGGTGTATTTTCGAGTCAGAACTATCCGCCCCGGCAATGAGTTGGGGAACAATTACAACCGCCGCCGCGATAATTTGCCAGAACAGGCGCGTCAGGGCCGGTAAGCCCTTCAAATCGTCAATCAGCATTACGACTGTGACAATTGCGGCCCCCACCAGTAGCAAGCTAATTCGCCAGATGTCACCGGCGGATGTCCAGAAACCGGGAATGAGCAGCCCGGTAATTAATCCACCCAGAACCGCCAGGAAAAAACCGATAAACATGCCCAGTCCACCGATACGGGGAGTGGGGTCGCGATGGACGCGCCGTTCTTCGGGCATATCGAACCAGCCGCGCCGGATAGCCAGGTCGCGCAGCCGGGGCGTGACAAACCAGGAAAAGCCGAAAGATACTTCGGCTACCCCAATTAGAATTATCGGGTGAAAAGTTGAGGGCGTATTAATAGTGGGCCTTAGAATAAGCCAGGCCAGGCCAAGTACAGCCACGGCCAGGCCCACCAAAAGCAGGGGATTAAATAAAATGAGCCGGTTACTTTTAAGCATCAAATAATTTTAGAGTGTCCGGTACTGCCGGTCCCCGGCATCGCCCAGGCCAGGTACAATATAGGCATGGTCGTTCAGGTGGCTGTCCAAGGCTGCTACATAGACCTCAACATCCGGGTGAGCCTGGCGTAAGACCTGCACACCTTCCGGGGCCGCAATCAAGCCCATAAATTTAATGTGGCGAGCGCCCCAGTTCTTCAAAATATCAATTGTAGCTACCGCCGAGCCACCGGTCGCCAGCATCGGGTCCAGCACCAGGCACAGGTCAACCGTGGCCTGGTCGGGCAGTTTATTGTAGTATGTGACCGGCTGAAGGGTCCGTTTATCGCGGAAAAGCCCGATATGCCAGACCTGGGCCGAAGGAATCATGTTTAGCATCGACCCGACCATGCCCATGCCGCTACGCAAAATCGGCACAAGGCCAATCCGGGCCACAATTTCCTGGCACTCGGTTTCAACCAACGGTGTCCGCACCGTTACGGTCTTGACTGGCAAATCGGCGGTAGCCTCGTAACACAACAGTGAAGTGATCTCCTCGACTACTTCCCGGAAGCGCTTTGACTCGGTCCGCTCGTCCCGCAAAATACTTAATTTATGCAGGATAAGCGGGTGCTTTGAAACATGAAACCCCTTCAAATCCGCCTCGGTTAGGCTTACCTGGCTACCCATAACCTTTACTTATCCTCTAATTTTTACTCTATTCCTGGAACCGGAAAGCGGTTGACAATCTCTTTGACGGCAGCCTCGACTTCAGCATAAACCCGCTGGTCGCCGATATTTTTGACCACTCGGCTGATAAGCTGGCCGATTTGCTCCATCTCGGCTTCCTTAAAGCCCCGTGTGGTGGTGGCCGGAGTACCCAGGCGGATGCCGCTCGTAACCATCGGGCTTTTCAGGTCGAAGGGGATACCGTTCTTGTTGACCGTAATATGCACTTCGTCCAGGGCCAGTTGAGCTTCCTTGCCGGTTTTGCCAATAACGCTCAAATCTACCAGCATCAAATGGTTGTCGGTTCCGCCGCTGACAATCCGCAGACCTTCGGTTTGCAGGGTTGCCGCCAGTTTCCTGGCGTTAGTAATAACCTGTTGCTGGTACTCTTTAAAAGAAGGTTGCAGAGCTTCTTTAAAGGAAACCGCTTTAGCCGCGATAACGTGCATGAGCGGGCCGCCCTGGATACCGGGAAAGACCTGTTTGTCAAACAATTTTGCCAGGTCGGGGTCATTGGTTAAAATCAGGCCGCCCCGTGGACCGCGCAAGGTCTTGTGGGTCGTGGTAGTCGTGACGTGGGCGTGGGGAACTGGGCTGGGATGTAGCCCGGCGGCCACTAACCCGGCAATATGAGCCATATCCACGATCAGGTAAGCCCCGACTTTATCGGCAATCTCGCGGAAACGGTCGAAATGCAAGGTGC
>JAYSYV010001412.1:0-3081 GCA_043727245.1 Chloroflexota bacterium
CTGGCCGTGGATCTTTTCTACCAGGAAGATTACCAGGGTTCCACAGCGGCGATGGGCAAAACCCTGGCTGCCTGGCCGAATTTACCTTCGGCTATCGCAGTCCAGGCTTCGATTTATCTCTTTAGTCCCGGCGATGCAACTACCCTCAAGGCCAACGCGGCTAAAGCCCTGGACCTTTACCTCAAGGCCCAGAAACTGGCCCCCGACTCGGCCAGCATCAACGCCAACCTGGCCGATTACTACCTGAATACGGGCGACAGTGCTAACGCCGAGAAATACGCCAATAACGCGCTCAAGAAGAGTGAGGCTAACGCATCGGCCCACTATATCCTGGCAACAATTCTTTATGATAAACTGGACTATACCAATGCCTACCCCCATTTTAACCGCTGTATTCAAATAGACCCCAATAGCGCTGGTTGTTATTATCTTTGGGGAGTAGCTCTGGCCGACGAGTCGATTAATCTGGTGGATGCCGGGAAAAAGACCGAAGCTCAGGCCAACTTAAAATCGGCCCTGGATAAAACCCTCAAAGCGGTTAGTATCTTCCCCCGAAGCGCCAACTACAACTGGGCGGTCGGTTACGTCTACTTCAGGCAAAGCGACCTTACTAACACTATTACCTACATGCAAAAGGCCACCGCTGCGGCCCCTGGTGAGGCATTTTACTACGCCTGGTTGGGTATAGCTTACTATGATAACGGCCAGAAAGATAAAGCCCAGGCTGAATATAACAAAGCTGTGGCAATAGACCCTGAAAATGCCACAGTCAAATCGCTCAAAACCCGGCTGGATAAATAACCAAAAGCGGTTTATCCGGCCAAAAAATAGTTGAACACAAAGTCCGTGGGTCAGGAATTAAAGTTTAATTCCTGACCCACGGACTTTTTACAATCGGTAACAAAGTTTATAATGGCCCTCTTTCTTTAACAAGCATTTTACACAGCCATTACATGCCTCTAACCTGTAGGCTTTAAGATAAGGTTGTAGGTTAAACAGGGCCACCAGACTTTCCCAGGCTGTACCCTTTCGTAAGAGCCAGGACTTCTGGCCGAAAACTTATCATCAGGCTATACGTATGAATCAAGTAGCTCTCTGGCACAAGTAATTTTGAGGTGAAAAGCATGAGTAACAATCCTTTGAGCGACCGCCGGAACCAGGCCGCGCATTTGCTGAGAAGGGCCGGATTTGGCGGCAGCCCGGCGGAAATAGATGAACTGGCAGCCCTGAGCCACGCCAACGCAGTCGAAAAGCTGCTTAATTTCCAGCTTGACGGTAATCTGGCCTTTAACCTGGAACGCAAGCTTCAGGAAAATGGCTACGAAGCCGCCCTGAACGATATTGCCTACTGGTGGATGCTTTTGATGGCCCGGTCAAAACAGCCTTTACAGGAAAAAATGACCCTTTTCTGGCACGGCCACTTTACCAGTTCCTATTCCAAAGTCAAAGACCCCATGCTCCTGCTGGAGCAAAACCAGCTTTTCCGGGATAACGCCCTGGGGAATTTTAAAGACCTTGTTAAAAAAGTTTCGCGTGACCCGGCTATGATTGATTACCTGGATGGGCAATCCAACCGTAAAGGCAAACCCAATGAAAATTATGCCCGTGAGTTGATGGAGCTTTTTACGATTGGTATCGGCAATTATACCGAGCAAGATGTCCGCGAGGCTGCCCGCGCTTTCACCGGCTGGGGCTTCAAAGGCCGCACTTATGTTTTTACCCCCAACCAGCACGATGCCGCAAGTAAGACCTTTATGGGACAAATGGGTAACTTTAACGGCGATGATATTATTGAAATAACTTTGAAACGCCCGGAGTCGGGGAAGTTTATTATCAATGAACTCTGGAATTTCTTCGTCTACACTGACCCGGAACCAGCCATAATCGACCGGTTGAGCGACGTTTATTTCAAGAGCAATTACGACATCAAGGAAGTCATGCGGGCCATTTTTCTATCGCCGGAATTTCTTTCCGAAAAAGCCTACCGGTCCCTGGTTAAAAGCCCGGTCGAATATGTCATCGGGATGGCGAAACAACTCGGCGCGACCAATATTGCCAGCAACCTGACCCAGGCCAGTTCGGGCATGGGCCAGACCCTCTTTAATCCGCCGACCGTCAAAGGCTGGGATGGCAACCTGAAGTGGGTCAACAGTTCTTACTTCTTTGACCGGATCAATACGGCCAATACGCTGGCCGACGCGAAGAGCCAGCAAGGTCAATTCCGCTACGACCCCTACGACCTGCTGGGCTTCAATGCAAACGGAACCACCGCTCCCACCTCAGCCGGAACCGTGGTAGACCGCTTGGCCGGGATTTTCCTGGATGGGCAACTGCAACCGGAAATCAAATCCGCTCTGACCGACTACCTGAACACGCCGGTCCTCAAAGCTTCGGACCTGGCCGATGCCGCCAGCGGCACTAAAACTGCCCTGGCAGTTGATAGCCGGGTACGCGGCACTCTCCACCTGTTGATGTCCACACCGGACTATATGTTGAAGTAATTAACAAAGGTTAAATTAATGATTACCCGTAGAAATTTCTGTAAAACTTGTGGTCTGATGAGCATGGCCGGTGTGATGGCCCCAACTTTCCTGGCTCAGACCGTAGCAGCCGCCCCGGCGGGATTGGCGGCGGGCAAACGCGCCCTGGTGGTCGTCCAACTGACCGGCGGCAACGATGGCCTGAATACCCTGATACCTTATGCCGACAGCGCGTACTATACCGCCCGCCCAACCCTCGGCCTCAAAGATGATGGCATTATAAAGATAAATGAGCAGTTGGCCCTGCACTCGTCCCTTAAAGATTTAAAAGGTCTGTACGATAACGGCCAGATGGCGATTGTGGCCGGGGCGGGCTACCCCAACCCGAACTACAGCCATTTCCGCTCAATGGAAATCTGGCAAACAGCTAACCCGAATAGTGCCGCCCGCGATGGCTGGTTAGGCCGTTACCTGAACGCCGCCAGCAGCCAGGGTGATCCCGATGCCCTGACCAAACTGGGGATGACCGTCGGCAATACCGGGCAGGGCGGAGGCGCTCCGCTGGCCTTCACTACCGAAAAAACGGTGGTGCTTTCCTTTG
>JAYSYV010001413.1:0-3074 GCA_043727245.1 Chloroflexota bacterium
GCTTCCGAGGTTTCCGGTTTGGCCCATACGGCTGCTTTGGCGGCATCGTCTGGGGTTTCGGCCAGGACCGCCAGATACAGGCTGTCGCCCGACCAGGCCAGGTTGTTGACACCACCTTGTAATTGGGTAAGTTGCTGGGCTTCCCCGGTCGTGGTCAGGTCAAGCACGAAGACCTGTTTTTTGTTACCTTCGGCCCGGTCCGAGAGAAAAGCCAGTTTCTTGCCGTCTGGCGAAAGGCGGGGCAGCGAGTCGCGCCGTGTCCCGGCTGTTAATTTACGAGCCTTCTGGCTGGCAAGGTCAAGCTGCCAGATTTCGCCCTGGTAAATATTCTTCTCGCGGTTGACCTGATAGACATCATAATAGACCCGGCTGGCATCCGGTGAGATTTGAACATCCCCCAGCAGCTTGAACTTTGTAAAATCTTCCGGTTGTAAGCCCGGTTTTACAGTTGTTTCTGTTGTCATTTATTCCTCATCATTATTTGTAATCTTTTCAATCCAATCTCTGGTACTCATTACCTGGCTGAAACGCATTTGCTGCGTTACCAGGATAGCCCGGTGCAGTTCTTCGGCTGTAACCTGGCCCGCCGAGTTATTGAGGGCCAGGGTTCCAGTAGCATCCGATAGAAATTCAACGTTCAGGCCCATGTGGAGAGCCTGCCGGGCGGTAGTATCGCAGCACATCTGGGTCATGTAGCCCGAAATCACCAGGCTGTCCACCTGGTTGTCTCTTAGCCATTCTTCCAGCGGTGTGCCGGTGAAACTACCTGGCAGATTTTTTTCAATCAAGAGGTCGCGGGGACGTTCGGCCACCTCCGGGCGCAATTCCCACTCGTGGCTGCCTCGCCGAAAAGTCTTACTATCCGGTTGGGGCGCGGTATGCTGGACCACTACGACCGCTATTCCAGCGGCAGTCGCGGTGTCCATCGCGGTTAGAATGTTGTTCAGGCTGCCCGCCGGATAGCTTACCGGCAGTTTACCGTCAAAGTATTCATTCTGGACATCAATAACGAGCAGCGCTTTTTTCACAAAAATTCTCCTGAGAGCCTTAAATTTTGTGGAGCAAGATTTAGTTCAGGTTAGTGGCTTGAATGATAATAGTTTGAGAGGTATTGGTCAAACAAAATGGCAATTTGCAAGTTTGAAAATGAGAGGATATGAATTAGCGCCGCCCGAAGCGCCGGACCACGCCGCGTAATTCTTCCAGCTTTAGCAGATAGGCCGTCCCGGCATAGACCGCCCCACCTATGCCAACCAGGAGCAGGGTAATCAGTAAAACTACCAGTTTGTTACCGCTTTCCAGGGGGCTTTGCAAAATACGCACTCCCACCAGCAGGACCACGCCCATCAGGTCGGCAGCGATACCAATCTTAAAAACTGTCAAAAGCAGGTTGTCGCTGTTTTCGGGGTCAAGGGGGCCAATCTGGCGAACCAGAAACCAGTAAAGCAAAATCATTTCGGCGGAAGTGCTGAGGGCCAGTGCCAGGGCGAGGCCGCCTTGCTGCAGCGGTCCGATAAGAGCCAGGCTCAAGAGCAGGTTCAGGCCAACCGTCACCAGGGCGATACTTACCGGCGTGCGAGTATCGTGAAGGGCGTAAAAACCCCGCGTCAGGATTTCGACTATGCCGTAGGAAACCAGGCCGAAGCTGAAGCACAACACGGTTGGGCTGACTAAATCGGTACTCTCGCTGGTGAATTTGCCGCTTTCGTAGAGGGTCATCACGATGGGCCGGGCCAGGATACCCAGCCCCAGGGCGGCGGGCAGAGCCAGGAAAAGAACCTGCCGCAACGAACCGATTAAAGTTTGCTTCATCCCAGCCAGGTTATTCTCGCCCAGGAACCGCGCCATGGCCGGAAACGCCACGGTTGCCAGGCTGATGGCAAAGACCCCGTGGGGCAGCATAAACAACTGGTAGGCGTAGCCAAATGCGCTGACTTTCGCCGCACCTTCGTCCAGCCGAGAAGCCAGGTTGGTCGCGATAAAAAAGTTAGCCTGGAAAGCGGCCTGACCGAGCAAGCGCGGCCCCAAAGCCTTTAAGACCTGGGATGCGCCGGGACTATCCCGGTCCAGGCTGGGCCGGAAATAGAAACCCAACCGGTATAGAGTTGGTAGCTGGACCAGTAAATAGAGCAAAGCTCCGAAGATTACCCCGAAGGCCACGCCCTGAATCCCAAATGGGCCGGTCAGAAAAAGCGCCCCCAGGATGATTGAAAAGTTGTAGATAAGCGGGGCCAGAGCGGGCCAGACGAAATTCTCGCTGCCGTTCAGCAGGGCCAGGGCAATGCCGCCCAGCCCCATGAAGAAAGGTTGTAGCAGCAGAAGGCGAGTAAGGTCCACCGTCAGGTTCTGGGTAGCTGCGGGAAGGCCGGGGGCTAGCAGGGTCGAAACTATAAAGGGAGCGAAAATCCAGGCTATCACTGTCGAGATGGTCAGGACCAGCATAGCGTAATTGACGACAGTATTGGCTAAACGCCAGGCATTGGTCTCATCGCTCTGCCCCAGGAAACGGCTAAAGACCGGAATCAGCGAAGAACCGAGCGCTCCGCCGATTATAAGCAGGTAAAGGGTATCCGGTATGCGGAAGGCCGCCTGGTAAGCCCCAAACTGTTCGCTGGTCCCGAACTGGTTACTCAACACAATGTCGCGGGCCACTCCCAGGATACGACTGAGCAGGGTCGCACCCATTACAAAAAGAGCGCTGCTAATCAGGCCGGAGCGCGATTTGACCGGACGAGGCGGATTTATTTGTTCTTCCTCACCTGTTGCCAAATCAGACACCGTTATTTTCTTCTCTTTCTAAATCATATCGAGTTGTTACGTTCAACGTTTTACGTTTACCGTTCAACGCCCATTATTATACTCGTCCAGAGCTTGCATGAACTGTTGATGTATCAGGGGTGAGGCGGCAATAATGCTGGGATGCAGATAGTTGGCCGGTTGGCCGTTGTGCTGGGTCACGGTGGCCCCGGCTTCCTGCAAAATAATTATCGCCGCCGCTACGTCCCAGGGCTTGAGAGCCTGGTGGTAAAAGAGGTCAAACCGGCCTACTGCCACGTTGACCAGCCCCAAAACGC
>JAYSYV010001414.1:0-9351 GCA_043727245.1 Chloroflexota bacterium
GAAGGGGCCAAGATGGCTGTCACTAAAAGCGGCAAGCTGGTCGGCTCGGTCAGCGGCGGCTGTGTTGAAGGGGCGGTCTTTGAGGAAGCCCAGCGGGTGCTGCGGACTCACAAGCCCAAACTGGTCAAGTACGGCATCAGTAAAGAGAGCGCCTGGGATATTGGTCTGGCTTGCGGCGGAGGCATCGAAGTTTATATCGCACCCCTGGAATAAGGTTTGTTATGTCTAATTATCAGAAGATAAAAGAAACTATCCAACGGGAAGAAATGATGGCGCGGACGATTGTAGTTCATGCTCCCGAAGGCCACGAAATCGGTGCGGAAATGCTGGTCTACCCGGATGGCCGGACTGACGGTTCGCTGGGACTGGCCGAACTGGACCAGGGCGCGGTCGAAAAGGCGGTAGCCCTGATGCAGCGCACCGGCTCTAAGACTTACCCGCTCGAAACTCCGGCAGGGCAGTTTGAAGTTTTTGTAGATGTCTTTCCGCCTCCGCCGACTCTAATAATCTTTGGAGCGGTCCATATCGCCATCCCGCTGGTCAAGATTGCCAAAGAATGCGGTTTTCGGGTAAAGGTGATTGACGGTCGTCAGAAGTTTTTGACCAGGGAGCGCTTCCCGGAAGTGGACGAACTTATTGAAGCCTGGCCGGACGAAATCGTGGAGCATAATGTTAAAATTGATAGCAATACCTTCATTGTGATTCTGACCCATGATGAAAAGTTTGACGGTCCGGCCCTGGATGTCAGTCTGCCTAGCTCGGCCCGTTATATCGGGGCGATTGGCAGCAAGACCACCACCGCCAACCGCAACGAGCGCTTACGCAAGGCGGGTGTGTCGGAGGAAAATATTGCCCGTATTCATGGGCCTATCGGCATGCCGATTGGAGCTAAAGAACCGTCCGAAATAGCGGTCAGTATAATGGCTGAAATAATTGCTGTTAAATACAGTGTTAAGAACTAAGGATTAATGACAAATATCGAAAAATACCTGGAACTTGGCCCGGAAGTGCGCCAGGGTACGGCCCTGGTGGCTCTCGAATCGACTGTGATTTCGCACGGTCTGCCTTACCCCGATAATCTCCAGACCGCTCAGGCGCTGGAAGAAGTGGTCCGCCAGAAGGGGGCTACCCCGGCCACTATTGCTCTGCTGGACGGTAAAATCCGCGTCGGGCTAGGTCAGCCCGAACTTGTGCGCCTGGCGACCGAAAAAGACGTGGCTAAAGTCAGCCGCCGGGATTTGCCGGTAGTGCTGGCCCGGCGCGGTCTGGGGGCTACTACTGTCGCGGCAACCATGTACGCGGCTTTCCTGGCAAAGATTAAGGTTTTCGGTACAGGCGGTTTGGGAGGAGTCCACCGGGGCGCGACCACTACCTTTGATATTTCGGCTGACCTGACCGAGCTGGCCCGTACGCCGGTGATTGTGGTCTGCGCTGGGGCCAAGTCTATTTTGGACTTACCCCTGACCCTGGAATACCTGGAAACCCAGGGCGTGCCGGTAATTGGCTATCGCACCGATGAATTACCGGCTTTCTATACCAGCCGCAGCGGTATAAAGCTGGAAGCCTGGGCCGACAGCGCCGAGGAAATCGCCCGGATTGCTCGGATTAAATGGGATTTGGGCCTGACTGGCGGCATTGTGGTGACAGTCCCGCCGCCGCTCGAAGCCGACCTGCCGCCGCAAGAAATCGAAAGGGCCATTAGCCGGGCTTTGGTCGCTGCCGATAAAGCCGGAGTCAGAGGCAAAGCGGTAACTCCTTTCCTCCTTAACGCAGTCCGCCTGGAAACCGGGGGCAAGAGCCTGGAAACGAACGTGGCTTTGCTGAAGAATAATGTAGGAGTGGCTGCCGAAAT
The DNA here is from genome assembly GCA_043727245.1 of Chloroflexota bacterium. Lineage (GTDB taxonomy): Bacteria > Chloroflexota > Chloroflexia > Chloroheliales > Chloroheliaceae > 54-19. The sequence goes on from JAYSYV010001414.1 coordinate 1,853, forward strand.
CGCGCTGGCCCTTTTGAATGAAGGTCCACCGGACCTGCCCGACGAGTTTATCTAGACCGGTGAAATAATAATGTTACACAGCGAAACTATCCTCCAAAGTATTTCCGATGCGCTTTTTACGCTGGATAGGGAATGGCGCTTTACTTATTTAAACGCCTCAGCCGAAAAGATTCTGCTTAAACCTGCCGAAGCGGTGCTTGGAAAGGTTATCTGGGAGGAATTTCCCAGAATTGCCGGTACTTCTTTTGAGGCGAATTTTCGCATGGCCGCTGAACAAAATAGAAGGGTGGTATTCGAGGAATATTTCCCCCCTTTTCAGACCTGGTTTGAAAATACCGCTTATCCTAACCCTGATGGCCTTTTGGTTTATTTCCGGGATATTAACAAGCGTAAAGAAACCGAGCAAGCTCTTCAGGCACAACTCGGTTTGGCGAACCTTATTGCCGAGGTAAGTCAGGCTCTTATCCAGGGCGATAATTTGCAGGCTATGCTTCAGCATTGTACCGAGGCTTTGGTCAAGCATCTGAAAGTGGCGTTTGCCCGGATTTGGACTTTTAACCAACCGGAAAATATGCTGGAACTACAGGCCAGTTCGGGCGAATATACCCACCTGGATGGTCCGCATGGCCGGGTGTCGTTAGGTTCTTTCAAAATTGGCTGGATTGCCCAGGAACGCCACCCCCACCTGACCAACACCGTCATCGGGGACGAACTGGTAAGTAATCAAGAATGGGCCAGGCGCGAGAATATGGTCGCTTTCGCCGGGTATCCATTGCTTTTGGAAGACCGCCTGATAGGGGTGCTGGCCCTGTTCGCGCACGAACCTATTTCGGATGCTACTTACCAGGCTCTGGAAACCCTGACCAAGCAGGTAGCGCTGGGTATCGAGCGCAAGCTGACCGAAATAAGCTTGCGGGAACAGCGCGAAAACTACGCTGTTACTCTTACCAGCATTAGCGATGCCGTAATCGCTACCGACAACCAGGGCCGCGTAACTTATCTCAACACGGTGGCCGAAGTCCTGACCGCCTGGCGGACCGCCGAAGCCCTGGGCCAGCCGCTTACTACCATATTTAATATCGTGAATATGACCAGCCGTTTGCCGGTCGAGAACCCGGTCAGCAAAGTATTGCAACTTGGCATGGTCGTTGGCCTGGCTAATCATACCATCTTGTTGGCCCGCGATGGTCGGGAAATTCCAATTGACGATAGTGCCGCCCCCATCAAGAATACTTCAAATGAGATTGTTGGTGTGGTGCTGGTTTTCCGGGATGCCACCGAAAGGTTGGCTGGCGAAGCGGAACGGCATCAACTATTGCTTCGCGAACAAAGCGCCCGGCGCGAGGCCGAAGAGTCACGCAACCGCCTGCATAACCTTTTTATGCAAGCCCCGGCCAGTATCGCTGTGCTGGCTGGCCCGGACCATGTTTTTACCTTTACCAACCCTAATTATTTGCAGTTGATTGGCCGGTCCGACAGTATCGTGGGTTTGCCGGTGCGTGAGGCGGTGCCGGAAGTGGAAGGCCAGGGCTTTTTTGAACTGCTGGATAATGTTTACCAAACTGGCAAACCTTTTTATGGCAACGAAATCTCAATCAAGTTGGACCGCCTGGAGAACGGTGAGCTAGAAGAAATTTTTTTAAATTTCGTTTACCAGCCTTACCGCAACCTGACCGGGCAAATTGAAGGTATCCTGGTCCATGCGGTAGAAGTATCCGAACAGGTTCAGGCCCAGCGTGAGACGGAAGCGGCTCGGACCCGCCAGCATAATCTTTTTATGCGAGCTCCGGCCAATATTGCCGTGCTGGCTGGCCCGGACCATGTTTTTACCTTTGCCAATGCGCCCTATCTGAGTTTGGTCGGGCGTGGTAACGAAATAATCGGGCTACCGGTGCGCCAGGCTCAACCGGAAGTAGAAGGTCAGGGCTTTTTTGAGCCGTTGGATGAAGTATACAGGACCGGCCAGACTTTTAAGGGCTACGAAACCCTGGTTAAGCTTGACCGCCTGGGAGATGGGAACCTGACTGAAATCTTCTTAGATTTTGTCTACCAGCCGTACAATAATCAGGCCGGTGAGGTTGAGGGTATCCTGTTTCATGGAGTGGACGTAACCGAACGGGTCCAGGCTCGTCAGCGCATGGAGCGGTTGCTGAATCAACTGGCCGAACAGCAGGGCCAACTCAAAACTAAAAATGAAAACCTGAAATTCCTTTCAGAAGCAACCGTGATTCTGGCTTCTTCGCTGGATTATAATGTTACATTGCGCCAAATTGCCGGGCTGCTGGTTCCAGCTCTGGCCGATTTTTGCTATTTTGATATTATAAATAGCGCTGGTGTGGTCGAGCGAGTGGCCTGGGAGAGTGTAGATCCAAACCGGAACGATTTGTTTGAGGGAATTGCTACTTACGCGCCCTCGCTTGAAAAGGCCAATCATCCGGTGAGTGAAGTGCTGGCTTCGGGGAAACCTAAACTTGTAGCCGACGTGACTGAGCAATGGTTGCAAGAAATAACCCGGAGCCTGGAGCATTTTGAACTGCCCCGGCAGGCCACGATAATCTCTTACCTGGCGGTTCCGCTAGGGTTGCGGGGCAATATTTTTGGTGTAATTAGTCTGTGCTATACCAGCGCTTCGGGCCGCCACTATAGCGAGGCCGACCAGGAGTTAGCTCTGGAACTGACCCAGCGGGCCTCAATAACGATAGATAACGCCCAGCTCTATTACGCCGCTCAGAAAGCCTTGAAGGAGCGTGAAACCTTTTTATCGGTTGCGGCCCACGAACTGAAAACGCCTCTAACCGGCCTCAAAGGCTTTACCCAGGTTCTTAATCGCCAGCTTGAGCGGGACGCGAGTCAGGCATTGGACCCGGTTAGAGTAAAACGCACCCTCGATATTATCAATAAGCAATCGGACAAGCTGACTTACCTTATTGACCAGTTATTAGATGTATCGCGTATTACGTCAGGTAAATTGCAACTGGATTTGCGTGAAACCGAGATTGTCGGACTGGTAAAAGAGGTAGTCGAACAGGCCCAGAGCCGCACCACCCGCCACACCTTGAATTTTAATAGCCCGGAAGAAAACCTGGTGGCCCGCCTTGACCCGGTGCGCTACGAGCAAGTGGTTAGCAACCTGGTGGATAATGCCATCAAGTACAGCCCGGAAGGCGGCACAATCACTCTAAACTTGAGCCGTTCAGAGGGAGAGTCAGCCAGGTTCAACTTCAGTATAACCGACCAGGGACTAGGCATACCGGTCGAACGGCGGTCCCATATCTTTGAGCGGTTTTACCAGGCCCACGAAACGACCCTGATAAGCGGGATGGGCCTGGGCCTGTATATCTGCCGGGAAATAATTCAACTCCACGGAGGGGAAATTCGGGCCGAGTTCCCGGACCAGGGCGGCACTCGCATTATTGTAACTGTACCGGTGGCAGGGTAGTTGGTAATCGCTTCACTACCGGGTTTTTACAAAAGGTGCAAAATAAAATAAGCCGTATAGCAAACAGGTATTCTAAGAAAGTTAAGCATTATGGCCTTACAAGCAAGAGGACCAGACATCGGGCGAACCTATACACCGGAAGAATTTGAAGCTTTACCGCAATTTGACGAATTGTATGAACTGGTTGATGGAAAGCTGGTTAAGAAACCTATGCCCGGTGTTGCCCACGGTAGGATTGGTAAGCGGATTGACCGCAAGCTGGCGACCTTTGACCCGGCTGAAAATTTAGGGTTGATGTGGCGCGATACTACCTTTGACGTAGGAACGGGCTGGATGCCGATTCCAGATTTGGGATTTATGGTGGCCGGGCGAGTTCCGCCCGAAAGCGAAAAGAGTGTCAAAGGTGTACCTGACCTGGTGGTCGAAATACATTCCCCGACCGATTTAAGCAGTGAAAAAGAACGCGAAGCCATCCAGAAGAAAATAGCTGATTGGCAGGCGGTAGGGGTGCGGATTATCTGGTCAATCAATTCTCGCCAGAAAAGCGTTGAGGTATATCATTTGGGACAGGCTCGCCCGATCCAGACTCTCGGTGAGAATGATGAACTGAGCGGCAAGGATGTCATTCTCGGCTTTAGCCTAAGGGTCAGTGAGCTTTTTAGCGGATAGTGCCGCTGATAACTTTTAAGGGCTTTTCGCCATTAGCTGAAGCAAGCCGGAAGTTGAGGCCGGGCGGAATGAGCAGGGTTTGGCCTTTTCCGAGCGGTTCGTCCTCAAATAGGTTGGTGGTTGACTCAAGCGTACCGGCTCCTTCCAGGGTCGAAAGCAGCGTGAAGCTGTCCAATTTGGCCTGGAATTCGGCCCGGCCATCCACGGCATAGAGGTCCGCCGTGAAAAATTCACTTTCAACCAGTTTGGCGTAGGCGTGGCCGGTTTCCGGTTCGAGTTCGGGGTGGGTTATCTGGGGATTAGGGTTATCCAGCTTAATAGCCTTCAGACCTTTTTCGATGTGAATCTCGCGCCCGGTCCGGCCCCAATCATACAGGCGGTAGGTAATATCGGTATCTTGCTGCAACTCGTAAACCACAATCCCTTTGGTCAGGGCGTGGACCGTCCCGGCAGGCAAATAGACTACATCACCCTCGCGAACGGGTACTTTTTGTAAATAGCGCAAAAGGTCTTGCTGGCTTAGAGCCTCTTTTAGCTGGTCCAGGTTCTGGGCGGTTTCGTTCAGGCCGTAACAGATTTCCGCGCCGGGTTGCGCCCGCATGACGTACCAGAATTCGGTTTTGCCGTAGGGGTAATTTTCCAGTTGTTGAGCCAGGAAGTTATCGGGGTGGACCTGGACCGAAAGGTTTTCCCTGGCATCAATAAACTTGACCAGCAAAGGGAATTTTGGATAGGCTTTGCTTTTCTCGCCAAAGTATTTGACCGGGTTTTCCTTGAATAAATCGTCCAGGCTGCGCCCGGCCAGGCAGCCATTAGCAATTTTGCTGCCCGAAAAAGCTTCCCAGCTTTCGCCAAGTTTTAGCTCCTGGTTGGCGGTTCGCCCTAATTCTTCAGCCAGCCAGCTTCCGCCCCAAACTACTTCTTTGACCTGGGGTTCCAACCTTAATGGATACAAATTCATAAATTTACCCCTTATTTTGCCGTTCAGATTTATTGTAGGTCCACTTCAGACCAGTTAAAAGTCTTGTAAATCAGCGTTACCGCTAATTTAGATTAACAGCATGTTATAACGTCCGGGCCGGGCTGGCAAGTGCCGTTCTGCCAGCAAACTACTTTCTAATTTGGCCGGATTGTTAGAGCCGGGGCAGTAAGTTATAATAGGCTGGTTGTAGTTTATCCCCGACGTAAAGAATCGAGCAATAATCCTTCGAGTAAAGGGGAAGTTACCGGTTTGAAGTTTAATAAGATAGTCCTGCTTCTGGTAATAGGGTGTTTAGGGTTGGCGGCTTGCGGCGAAGAAGCCACCCCTGTTTCCCGTTCGACCACTACAGCAGCGCCCACCCTTTCGGCTGTGGCTGCTTCAGCTCCGGCGAACGCCCCGACCATGTCTACGATTGGGGTTACACAGGGTAACGGTTTGACCATGAAAGCGGCCTATGCCGTAGTAGCGCCCATGATAACAGCCTGGAATGCTAATACTATATTGGTTTCTGTATTTACACCACCGGATAACAATGTCGGGATGGATAGCGGAGGCCGGGCCAGCCAGTGGTATTTTGAAGCCCTGGCCCCGGCTACGAGCCAGCATAGCACCTGGTTGGTTAAGACCGTTTCGGGCGGCAAGAGTAGCGGGGAAAAAAGCATCGAGGACGTTTTACCCAACGACCTGACCCAATTGATGGGAAGCCACAAATTGCCGCCTCTCAACACCCTGATAGATAGCGACCGTCTGATGGAGGTAGCCCGCGAAAACGGCGGAACTAAAAGCGACCAGCCGCTCGGTATCCGCCTGGAAAGTCCGGCCAAAGAAGGCGACCCTTTAGCCTTCGATCTGGTGTTTTACACAGGGGACCAGGTTTTGCGCTTGCGGATAGACGCTCAAAGCGGTAAATTAGTAGAAAATGTTAAAGGTTAACAAGGAGAATACAATGGCAAAATCAGGTGGAATAAGTTTCAGTACTCTTTTTGAAGTCGCGGGGGTGGTTCTGAACAGCACCCGGACTAAAGACGCTGATAAGAACGGTAAGTCTGGGCTGGCGGTTGATCCTCAGAAACTGGCCCTGGGCATGGCCGGAATAGCCGGTCAGCAGGTGCTAAAGGGCTTCGCCCGGCGGCAAGCCGGTAAGCGTTTAAAGAAAGAGCTTGCTGCCGGGCTGATTAGCGCTGAAGATTTTAAGGCGGGCCGCACGTCGGCGGAAGTTCGCCACAAAAAGAGCCGGCTCCGGCCTGGTTTGCTGGTAGGGGCCATTGTGGGCGCGGGCTTGTACCTGCTTTCACTTTCACCGGAAGATCGCGGAAAGCTCTTTAAACAGGTTGAGCAAGGATTGGCCCAAATCATCGGGATTGTAAACGAAATCCAGGGTAAGCCCTACAGCCAGGACTTTGAGGAAAAGAAAGCTTAAAGGGGAGTAGTCAGTAGCCGGTAGCAGGTGGTCAGCGGGTGAGAAGCTGGTTCGGTAAACAGTTTCTTATACAAAGTTGAGTTATTACAGGCTAAGAATTAACTGGCTAGTGACTACTTCTCTAGTTGCCAGAAACGAGCTACTCCATCGGTTCCGGCGCTGACTATTAAACCGTCTTTAGGCCAGGCCAGGACTCGCAGCGGTCCCTGTTCGGCTGCTATCGTTTGCAACAATCGCCCGCTGCTATCCCAGACCGAAATCTTGCCCGCTTCCGGCACGTTGGCAACGGCGACCCACTTGCCGTTGGGCGACCAGGCTACCCGCCGCCCCTCTTTAAGATGCGGCATCAAGGGGTAGCTTTTTACCAATGAATTATTCCCTCTTAAATTTACCCGCGTCTGGATGGTTGTCACGCCTATTTGGGCCTGTCCGGTAGCGGCTTTGGCGGGGACTTCTGCCAGTAACAGTTCAAAAGCATCTCCACTGACCGCCAGCAAATTACCGTCCGGCGACCAGTCTATCCCCTGTGGACCATCCCCACCGACTCCAATTTCATCGGAAGGTAGGGTCGTCTGGCCCGAAGTCAGCGCGTGCAGGTTTAAAAATTCGTCGGCCAGGCGAGTGCCATCCGGCGACCAGCTTAAATAACCGGCATAATCCGAGACAAAACTTTGCTGTAACTGGCCGGTAGCGGTGTTGTAGACCGCGATATTGCCATCCGAGGTGAAACCGGCCAGCCGCTTGCTATCGGGCGAGAAGGCCACCTCCACGGTATCGCCAAAGGTTTCAGCCGAGCTTGAGGCCGCCAGCCGGTTAGGGCCGTTACGGAATTTGGCGGTTGGTTTATCCCAATGCCAGACGATAATCACGCCGTTCAGGCCGCCTGTCGCCAGTAACAGCCCATCGGGCGACCAGGCCACGCTGTTTGCGCCGCCGCGTAATGTCTGGACCAGTTTGCCGGTTTCGGTTTCGACCAGCCAGGTATCGAG
>JAYSYV010001415.1:0-9348 GCA_043727245.1 Chloroflexota bacterium
CTTTGTAGGTGCCCAGGGATCGAACCATGTAAAGGGCGCTGGTGCTGGAGTCAAGGGCGATAGTTTCGCCATCGTCAACCAATTTAGCGGCCGCCATTCCGATGCGAGACTTTTCCTGATGCTGGAGACGTTCGCGAGTATCGAAATCAAGTTCACTGGCGGTGCCGCTAACCAGAACCACTCCTCCATGAGTGCGCACAATCGGTTTTAGATTCGCCAGCCAGGCCAGATCTTTACGGATAGTTACCTCGGATACCTCGAAAAGACGACTTAGTTCAGGCACGGTGGCGCGTTGCTGTTCCTCAAGGATTGCGATAATTTGCTGGCGTCGCTCGTGCGTGAAAAGGGCTGAGCGATTGGTTGTCATATTTTGTAAATTCCTAATGGTATTTCGTTTAATTTCGAATTGATATGTATATATATAACCAAAGCCTGAAGGCTGTCAAGCCTTTCTTTAAAAACTTTTAAGAGCATTTGAAGCATCAGGGATGCTCTTAAATGCTCTTAAAAGTTGCAAAGGTGATTTATTTCACAAATAAAAAATCTATTGACTTCATTTCATTGTCGTGTTATAAGATAAACAACCGAAATCTACCGAAACTAAAAAACCCTTAACGAAAAGGCAATTTGTAAATTTACTCCAATTTATTGGCCGTTATACAAAAACTACAAAGTGAATTTTGTATTTAAAGCGCAAAATCTGAGTAAATAACCTGGTAATACAAGTTGTCTGTTCTAAACCAATTACTAATTAGCTGCACCTGTGATGCGTTCAAAGTGGGAGTGAACTAGGTAGGCGACCCCGCATCGAGTAAGCGCGTCAAATATGCTTGAACTTCAAGTGCTTCCAACCGTTCAAACAGGTGTCGCTTGAGCCAGCGCAACTCTTCCTTTCTTAAAACGCTAAAGTTTGACGGCTGGGCTAGAGCGCTGAACAGCTTTAGCAGTAGAAAAGTGATCAGGGCCGCAAAAAGTTGGATCAACACGCCGTTCTCGCACTGGCTGTACCAATGGTCGAACTGAAGATGGCCTTTGATCCAACCAATAAAAAGTTCAATGTCCCATCGGTATAGGTAAAGTCGCACGACGGTCAAAGCATCCAGATCGAAGCGAGTGGTCAGATAGCGATAACTTTTGGTCTTGCTAAAGCGGTAAGTCACTAAACGCAGTTTCACCTGAGGTGCATTCGCCCCAGTCAGCTCAAGCGTCTCATCACTTTCGTCACCCAGTAAGGTCTGTTCGGCTGAGACGGGGTGGCTTTGTAAGACTTTGAAGAAAAGATTATCTTTGGCGCGGGTCACGAAATCCCCCTTTAGCTTTAGCATCTGCTCGAAGAGGCTGAAATCGAGGTAGCCGTGGTCCACGATATAGGTGGTATAGGGCTGGAAATGTTCTTCCAAGACCTGACGTTCGTTGCCTTTACCAGAGGTCACCACAATTTCAACAGGCAGACCTGTGAGTATTTCGTAGAAGAAATGGGCCTTAACTTTATTGGACTCGCTACGATAGAGGTCCCAGACCATTTGAGGCAGACAATCGAATAAAGAGCCATCCACCGCTACCAGTAAGACCTTCGAGTTGGGCAAAACTTACTTTGGCACGCACTACTTTTAGCAAACGGTGGAAGAGATAGTGCCACAGCCGCCAACTGCGTTCGGAATTGGCCTTTGACCAACTGGATTGATTGATACTCAAGGGCTGTCCAAAGTAATCGGTGCCATCAAACCCGACCAGTTGGCGCAGATTACGGTCGTGGTTGGTACAAGTGAGGTCATTTAATTCTTCAATTAATTAGGAAAAGAATTGGTTAACTAAAATTGCGTTATGCACTCAAGATAGCCAGTCGGTTTGTACTTTACAGGTGCAAAATCACCTAATCCTCATACGCAAAACCATAATCTACTATCACCCGCCAGGTAGGCGAACACAGGTAGTTCGCTTTATACTGGTAGTCCTATAAGTTCCTGTAACTCGCCGCAAGGTGAGATGATTATTATATAGCTTGGTAACTACAAGGAGGAGATACCATGAGTAATGAACGCTCGGCCCCCAACTATGCCATCAACCGATTTGGTCGCCGTAAATTCCTTAAACAGTCAGCCTTCGCCATTGCCGGTACTACCTCGCTGGCCGCTTTTCTGGCTGCTTGCGGCGATAATACGGCAACGCCGGTAACAGCTACTACCGCTGCTTCAACCGCTACTAAGGCCGCCGGAGCGGCGGCTGCAACTACGGCGGCGGCTGCAACTACGGCGGCCAGCGGCGGCGCACCCGTCACGATGTCAGTTTTTATTGACGATTCTCAAACTGGCAAGGATGTAACCAATGCCCTCATCGCCGCCTACAAGGCACTCCATCCAAACGTGACCATCAACATAGAAACCCATCCGGGAGGCACCGATGGCGACAATCTGGTCAAAACGCGGCTTGCTACGGGCGACATGAACGATATCTTCATCTATAACTCCGGTTCCCTGCTTCAGGCTCTCAAACCGGCTTCTACGCTGGTTGACCTCTCCAAGGAGCCGTTCATCGCCAACTTTGCCGATGTGTTCACACCTACGGTATCGCAGGCCGGTCAGATTTTCGGGGTGCCAGTTGGCACGGCGTTTGGCGGCGGCATTCTGTACAATAAAAAGGTCTACAGCCAGCTCGGACTAAGCGTACCCAAGACATGGGCTGACTTCGGAGCCAACAACGAAAAGATCAAGGCCGCTGGTATTGCCCCGGTTATAGCCGCCTACGGTACTACCTGGACTTCCCAGTTGTTCGTGCTCGGCGACTACTACAACGTGGCCCAGGCTAATTCAAACTTCGCCGCAGACTACACCGCCAACAAGGTCAAATTCGCCACGGATCCGGCGGCAATGGCAGGCTTCACCTACTTGCAGGAAGGCTTTCAGAAGGGCTGGTACCAGAAAGATTTTGCGACCACCAAGTTTGAACAAGGCTTGCAGTTGCTTGCAGATGGCAAAGGAGCCCATTATCCTATGCTGTCCGCTGTGGTTCCGACCCTCCAGGCGAATTCGCCCGATAAAATCAACGATATTGGCTTCTTCGGGCAACCCGGCAAGGATGCCTCCAAGAATGGTGCGACGGTCTGGATGCCAGCCGCGGCCTACATCCCGAAGACGAGCAAGAACATTGCAGCGGCCAAGGATTTTCTCGCCTTCATCGCCTCTCAAGCTGGGGTCGATGCGATCTCTGCCAAAGTTCCGCCCACCGGTCCTTACGTCCTCAAGGGTGCAAAGCTGCCCGATAACGTCATGCCGTCCGTGAAAGACCTTGCCGCGTACGTCGACTCCGGGAAATCCACGCCCGCCCTCGAATTCTTCTCGCCGGTGAAAGGCCCCAACCTGGAGCAGATCTGCGTGGCCGTCGGTTCCGGCCAGATGACTCCTCAGCAGGCGGCGACAAACTACGACCAGGATGTTGCGAAACAGGCCAAGCAGCTCGGTCTGCCCGGCTGGTAAGCAGGTAGGTAACCTGGGAGATGTTGGTTCCTTCTTTTTTTTCTGAGAGCTGGGGTTTGACCCTAGCTCTCAGAACCGAGGACTTGACTGTAATAGACAGTGAGTGAGGCGGGATGTTATGAACACTCAAAGGCAGAGTAGGACGGTTCAGGCTGTTGTAACCACTCAAAAGCGTCATAAGCCCTTACTGCAGATCTATCCATACTGGTTTTTTATTCCGGCAGCCGTGGTATTCAGCGTCTTCTTTCTAGTACCCACAGCCTATGCCTTCTACTTCAGCCTCACCCGCTGGACGCTCTTCGATGCGGAATTCATCGGTTTTAGCAACTACACCGATTTTCTGGGTGATCCTCAGCTAACTTCCGGGCTTATCCACACAGTCGTATATGCCCTAATCACCAGTGGCCTCAAGGTCATCATCTCGCTACCACTCGCCTTTCTGCTCACCTCAACTCTCCACCTCAAGACCCTGGTTCGCAGTATCATCTTCTTTCCGGTGCTGGTCAGTACTGTGGCCGTCGGGATCACCTTCAGTATTCTCATGCAGCCTTCTACCGGCTTGATAAACACGGTCTTCAAAACCATCGGGCTCTCCGGCCCGGACTGGTTGGGAGACCCCAGTCTCTCGCTGTACTCGGTGGCCCTCGTCGATGTATGGAAAGGCATTGGTTTCGCGACAGTGCTTTGTATTGCAGGCATCCTGGCGATACCCTCGGATTACTTCGAAGCAGCCCGGCTCGAAGGTGGCTCCTGGGTTAAGTTTCGCCACATTATTATTCCGCTTTCGCGGAACGCCATCTTCTCGGTCATTTTGCTCTCCTTCATCGGTGGGTTACGGTCTTTCGATTTAATCTGGACGATGACCCACGGCGGTCCCGGTTTCGCCTCCGACGTGCTTACTTCGGTAATTTACAAGGAGTATCAGGCGGGATTTTACGGCTTGTCTACTGCCGGCAATGTCGTACTGTTTGTTCTTGTCACAATAGTCGTGTATCCGCTGCAACGGTTCTTTAATAGTAGGGAGATTGAACTATGAGCATCCGGAAGTTTTTTAAGAACATCTGGCTTGACGCCATCACTCTGGTTGTAGTAAGCATTTTGTTTATCGTTCCGTTCGTGTTCATCATCCTTACCGCTGCCAAGACGAGCAAGGAGGCCTCTCTGTTCGAATTCAGTTGGCCTGCTCAGTTCCAACTCATTGATAACATCATCGCAGTGCTGCAATATAATGACAATCGTATGCTCCTGGCTTTATGGAACAGCGCACTCTTAACGGTTAGCTCGGTTACAATTATCGTCTTTCTCTCGGCCCTTGCCGCCTATATTATGCAGCGCCGCAAAGGAAGAGTGATCTCAATAGCCAATTCGGTAATGCTCGCGGGGCTGATCATCCCTCCAGCCGTAGTGCCTACGATCTTCCTTCTGCAGCAGCTTGGTATCTACAAGACCCTCCTCGGTCTAATTTTTGTCGAAGTCGCCTACGGCCTCCCTTTTGCGATACTAATCTTCCGGGCGTTCGTTGGTTCTATTCCCAGGGAACTCGACGAGGCTGCCGTCATAGATGGGGCTTCAGCCCTACGAGTGTTCTTCCAAATTATTTTGCCGCTGCTTAGGTCAGCAATGATAACGATTATCGTGGTCCAGTCGGTAGCGATCTACAATGACTTCGCCGGACCACTCTACTTTCTGCCGGGTGCCCAGAATGTGACTGTTCAGTTGACATTGTTCAGTTTCATCAGTCAGTTTAACTCGCAGTATAACCTGCTCTTCGCCAATGCAGTCGTCATCACGATTCCGGCCCTGATCATGTTTTTGTTCTTCCAGCGGCAGATTGTGGCGGGGATGACCTCCGGGGCGGTCAAGGGATAGTGAAGAGGTTGTTCAAAGCCAGGGCTGCTTGAAGGTGAGTTTTAAAGTATATGCTTTGTCTCATCTCAGGTGGCCCGAAATGGAACAATCTCTTCTTATTTTATTATAAGAATCGGAGAAATCATGTCCCAACAAGTAGAAATAAAGCAGGAAACAAAACCGGTCGCAGAAGCGTCTGATGTGAACATCGCCAAAATCACTTTTGAACATCACCAAGACCACGAACCATTAGGCATCGGCGAAGTTCGCCCTAGAGTGTCCTGGATTGTCAGAACTTCCCTCAACAATTGGCAGCAAGCCGGTTATGAAATTGAACTTTACGGTCCGGATGGTCAGCTTCGTGAGCGGACCTGCCAAGTCGAAACAGGCCAGTCGGTTCTGGTAGAGTGGCCTTTCTCTCCGCTTTCCGCCCGCCAGCGGGTTGAGGTGCGAGTACGGGTCTGGGGAACCGGCGGCTCGATTTCTGAATGGAGCAAGCTTTACCAAGTGGAGGTCGGGTTACTGGCCCCTGCCGATTGGACAGCTCAATTTATAACGCCCGATCGTGATAGTGACGAAGATAGCGCCCAGCCCCGACCGACTCCCCTCCTCCGCAAAGAATTCGATATCCACTCCGGCTTTACCCGGGCCAGGTTATATATAACTGCCCTCGGAATCTATGAGGTTCAGTTGAACGGTAGCCCGGTCGGAGATCACATCTTATCCCCCGGCTGGACGAGTTACCATAATCGGTTACGCTATCAGACTTTTGATATAACAAACCTGCTGCAGGAAGGCCGCAATGCCATCGGGGCAATGCTGGGTGAGGGCTGGTTTAAAGGTCGCTTTTTATTTGGTGGAGGTCGCAGCAATATCTACGGTGATAAATTGGCGCTACTATCTCAACTTGAGATTACCTATGCTAACGGCACGGTCGAGCGAATCGTTACCGACGAATCCTGGCAAACTACCAATAGCCCAATCCTGGAAAACGGCATTTATGACGGTGAAACCTATGATGCGCGTTTGGAGCGGGACGGGTGGAGTGAACCGGGTTATGACGATCAAGACTGGGCTGGGGTTCGCCCGCTTGAGTGGGATTTTGCTACCTTGTTTGCACCCGTTGGGCCGCCAGTACGCCGCATTGAGGAAATTTCACCGGTGAGTATCACTACTTCGCCCTCCGGTCATACCATCCTTGATTTCGGCCAGAATCTGGTCGGGAGGCTTCGCCTGACTATCAAGGGCGAGGCGGGACAAACCATCACGCTCCGGCACGCCGAAGTCTTGCAGGATGGTGAACTATATACCCGACCGCTACGCTACGCCAAAGCCACCGACCGCTACATCTTACGGGGAGGCAGTCAGGAGACCTACGAGCCCCACTTTACCTTTCATGGTTTCCGTTATGCCGAAATCGAAGGCTGGCCTGGCCCGTTACACGCCTCAGACATTAAGGCAATTGTATGCCATTCCGATATGGAGCGCACCGGCTGGTTCGAGTGTTCTGACCCACTTATAAATAAGCTTCATGAAAATGTGGTCTGGAGTATGCGGGGTAACTTCCTTGACCTTCCGACCGATTGCCCACAGCGCGACGAACGGTTAGGCTGGACAGGTGATATTCAGGTTTTTGCGCCCACCGCTTCCTTTCTTTACGATTGCGCCGGTTTTCTGACCTCCTGGCTGGCCGATCTCGCGGCAGATCAAACTGAAGATGGGATAGTACCCTTCGTTGTCCCAAATATTATAGAAGGTCCGGTTATCCCGACCGCGGCCTGGGGCGATGCAGCGGTGTTCGTACCCTGGGTTTTGTACCAGCGTTTTGGTGACATGGGTATTCTAGCCACCCAATTTAATAGTATGTGCGGCTGGGTTGACCACCTTGCTGCCATTTCATCTGAGAAGCACTTGTGGGACGAGGGCTTCCAGTTCGGCGACTGGCTTGATCCAAGCGCACCTCCAGATAATCCCGCCCAGGCCCGTACCGATCCTAATGTAGTTGCCACCGCCTACTTTGCCCGGTCAGCCGAGTTACTGGGGCAGGCCGCCACTGTTCTGGGTAAAACCGCCCAAGCCGACCACTATCTAGCCCTGGCTTCCGAGGTGCGGGAAAGCTTTAACAACGAGTATGTTACATCCAACGGGCGCATAGTCAGTGATGCAACTACGGCCTACTCGCTGGCACTTGAGTTTGCCTTGCTGCTCCGGCCCGAACAACGCCAGCAGGCTGGGCAACGATTGCTCCAACTGGTACGGGAGAGTGGCTATACTATCAGCACGGGCTTTGTAGGCACGCCTTTAATTTGCGATGCCCTTAGTAGCGTCGGAGAATACGAAGCGGCCTTCCGCCTGATAACTCAACGTGAGAATCCCTCGTGGCTCTATCCGGTGACAATGGGCGCGACTACTATCTGGGAACGCTGGGATAGTATGTTACCGGACGGTACGGTTAATCCGGGGGAAATGACCTCCTTCAACCATTATGCCCTGGGCGCAGTAGGCGATTGGTTGCAGCGGATGGTAGGCGGGCTTGCTCCGGCTGAGCCAGGTTATCGCCGCCTTAATATTCAGCCGGTGCCGGGTGGCGAAATTACTCATGCGCGTGCCCACCACCAGACTCCTTATGGTTTAGCGGAGTGTTCCTGGACCCTGGAAGGAGACCAGATCGAGGTTAAAGTCCAGGTTCCGCCTAACACAACCGCCCTGGTTACTTTGCCAGGTAACGACGAGAAACCAGTCGAAGTGGGGTCTGGAACATATGGTTGGGCTTACAGTTATCGTGCTTCCAAATCAAACCAGGGCGGGTTTACCATTGACAGCACCATCAATGATTTCCTGGACAATCCCCAGGTTTATCAATTGATAGTAAAAGTTATGACCGGATATCTCCCGGATTTTCCGCGCCATCATGAAAGGGGGATGCGTAGTTTTGGCACCAAGAAGTTGCGGCAATTTGTTTCCTCGTTGCCGAACGCAGAGGCTATAAGTACCGACCTTGAGAAAACCCTGACCGAAATCGGCCACTAAAGTGTCCGAAGAGCCGCTGCTGAGTTGATAGTGCTACTCAAGAATGAAGATAAGATGTTGCCACTCAAACCTGAAGGCTTAAGCTCGGTGCCAGTCATTGGCGTTCTGTCAGAATTGGGGTCACACAGCAAGGTTTGGCGAGGATGGCTAAACAAACCCTTGTTGAATTATGCTGCTAAAAATTCTCTTATAAAATCCGCAAATCGCAGCTTGAAGAGCGTCCTTTGACGCTGAAGCGGCACTTTCTCGTTCTTGTAAGTTTGGTAACGAAGCACATCATTGACCTCTTCGAAGGCGCTCGTAAACCGGCTCGCCGCTTCAAAATTCTTGAAATTCTTCATGGGATAGTATCTTTGCTTAATTTTTCGATGCGATTGCTCTATCAGGTTATTTAAATATTTATTGGTCCGGTACTCTACATTTAATCCCAAGGTCTTTCGGATAGCTTTTGGATAACTATTGTGTCCATCTGTCGTCACTTTTCCCGGCTTGTTTCCAGCCCCAACCGTTTCTTTGGCCTGTTTGAAGAAGGCTTCCGCCGCTTCCAGGTCTCTGGTTTTAGAGAGCCGCATGCCGATAAGATTGCCCCTTTTATCAATGGCCCGGTACAAATATACCTGGCTACTACCTACTTTTAGATAGGTTTCGTCTACACGCCATGATTTACTCAGGTCGGCTTTTAACTTTCTTTTGGCTTTCAGTTTATCGGTAAAAAGATGCACAAAACGTTCTTACCAGTCTCGAACTGCCTCATGTGTGAACTCAAAACCTCGCTCCATAAAAATTTCGGCGATATCCCTCAGGCTTAGTTTATATCTTAACCGCCACCACAAGACTAAAAATAACACGCCTGTAGGAATTGAGAGATAATTGAATGGCATGTTTGTCCTCTCATTATAAGTGAGGTCGCATTTGCCGCAGTAGAAGGTTTTATAACCCAGCCTGGTTAATTTCTTACGCTAGCAGCCTGTCGGAGTAATCGAAATGACTACCACTT